>JAUSPK010000032.1 GCA_030655735.1 Syntrophales bacterium
ACAGAAATAAGAAAGGCGGAACAGATCAGGTCCGCGGAGATCCTGAAGGCCAGGGATCTGGTCTGGGGCGGGTATGAAGATACACAGCTTACACCCCGCATGAATGATATGGTTGTTGATATTGAAAAGCTTTTAAAAAAAATAAAACCTGATTTCTTTTTTGTTAATTACGGCGACGACAGCCATCAGGACCACAGGGCGCTATGCAAGGCCGCTATCTCCGCTTCACGATACATAAGAAATGTTCTTTTTTATGAGGTGCCCACCACGCAGAATTTTTTGCCATCCGTGTTTGTGGATATCAGGGATCAAATAGATGGCAAGATGGACGCGCTGCTGGCCCACGAATCCCAGGCGGCAAAGACAAATATTGAGGGGTTGTCCATAGTTGATGCCGCGAGATCCACGGCGGTCTTCAGGGGAATCCAGGGAAGGGTTTATCTGGCGGAGGGGTTCGTGCCGCTCAGGCTGTTTATGAATATATAATCCACAGATTTCGCAGATTACCCCGGTTAAATATAAAACAAAAGGGCATTTAACGGGGCAGGCACGGGTTATTCTGATCGCTTGAAGGGCGAGATGGTATATGGTTGCAGATATGATTTCCCATTCAAAGCCAACTCTGGACGCAGATGATTGCAGAAGTGTTATGGATGTCCTTAAATCTGGCCATCTTGTTCAGGGTGAACAGGTTGCTGGATTTGAGGATGCCCTTTCCTCATTTACCGGCGTCAGAAACGGTGTTGCCGTCAGCTCCGGCACAGCGGCCCTTCATCTTTCACTGATTGCCCTTGGAACAGGGGAGGGTGACGAGGTCATTATTCCCAGTTATGTCTGCTGTGCCCTTCTTAATGCGGTCATGTATGTAAGTGCCGTTCCGGTCATTGCCGATATAGACAGATCTACATTTAATATCGATGTTGATGATCTGAAAAAGAGGATAACAAAAAGGACAAAGGCGATCATTGTGCCCCACATGTTCGGCCTTCCGGCAGAGATCGACGAAATTGTGTCGCTGGGCATACCTGTCATTGAGGATTGCGCCCAGTCCATCGGGGCGAAATATCAGGGCCGTTATACGGGGAGTTTCGGTGTCTGTTCCATATTTTCTTTTTATGCCACCAAGATGCTTGCGACCGGCGAGGGGGGGATGATCCTGTCGGACGACGACAGGCTTGCCGGGGTTGCAAGAAATTTGCGGGATTATGACGAAAAAGATGGTTATTCGGTAAGGTATAACTACAAGATGACCGATATGCAGGCGGCGCTGGGGATCAGCCAGTTGAAAAAGCTTCCATCGTTTATTGAGAGAAGAAAAAAGATCGCCGGTCTATATAACAAAAACCTGAGAGATATCTCCTTTCCGGTTGCCTCGGCTTTGGAAGGCAGAGAGCACATATACTACAGGTATGTCTTGTCCCTCGACGATTCCTCCGGATTTATGAAAGAGATGCTGAAACTGGAAATTGAGTGCAAAAGGCCCGTGTTCAAGCCGCTGCACGAATATCTTGGCCTGTCCGAATACCCTGTTACACAGGAAGCGATGAACAGGGCGGTATCTGTTCCTCTTTATCCTTCATTGAAAGATGAAGAGGCGCGCAAGATTGCCGGCGGCATAAAAGAGATATTAAGTTGAGGGTATTTTTCGAATTTGTGTAGCGTTGCCCCCGCAACATGATTGTGGGGCACAGAGGCCCCACGCTACATGTGAAAGGCTAAGGGATGTTTGATTCAGATTTTCCAGGAACATCATTCAGGGATATTGTCTGGTATGCTTCTCTTGTTATTCTTGCCGCGCTTCTTCTTCCGTGGTTTCGCAGCCATTTTACCGATCTGGGTGTAAGATGGCTCTATATCCTTGTGTTTTCTTTTTCTGTTTCAGCCATATTGACCCCGGTGATGCGGCTTGTCGCCCTGAAATCAGGGATCGTTGATGTGCCGGGGGGACGGAAGATCCACGAAAAAGCCACGCCACTTCTTGGAGGTGTCGCAATCGTTGTGGCCTTCATTGCCGCCCTTCTGGCGAATATGATCCTGGAAAGGAGTGTTGTTTTTCTGCTCTGTGGAGGGGTTGTTGTTGCCCTGATGGGGCTGGTGGATGATTGGCGTGGTGTATCGGCCAGGCTGAAACTGTTTGTCCAGATTCTCGTTGTCCTTATTTTGATTCACTCCGGAATTGTATTGAATCTGTTTCCTCATACCATGTGGGGGTACTGGTTGAATGTTTTATTTACGATCCTCTGGATTATCGGGATAACAAACGCCATGAATTTCATTGACGGCATGGATGGACTGGCATCGGGTATTGCTGCGATTATGGCCATGTTTATGGGGGTGGTGGCATTCCAGACCGATCAGCCCTTTATGGGGTGGATTGCCGTAGCCATGGTGGGAAGCTGCCTCGGTTTCCTCCCCTTTAATTTTGGGTTAAAGAGACCTGCCTCCATATACCTCGGTGATACGGGGAGCACCTTTATCGGTTTTATGCTGGCTGCCCTGGCCATCAAGGGAGACTGGGCGGACAGCAGCCGGATCGTATCCTTTTCAGCGCCGGTGCTGATCTTCTGGGTGTTGATATACGACATGGCCTACATAACGGTGGAGAGGGTCGTGACCGGCAAGGTAAAGAGTCTGAAAGAATGGATCGATTATGTCGGCACGGACCATATCCATCACCGCTTGTACAACCTTCTTGGCGATAAAAGAAAGGCTGTTTTATTTATCTATTTTTTGTGCGCGACACTCGGTATCAGTGCCATAACCCTTCGTTACGCGAGACCGATCGATGGTATTCTCCTTGTCATTCAGGCCTTTCTGGTTACAGTCCTTGTCTCCATAGCGGAATATTCGGGCCGGAAGCGCTAAAATATCTCTTTACAGAATCAAAAACTCAACTTAAATATGGGATCCATACAATGGGGTAAGGTCCGCTTTACTCCTTCTTCTGCCTTCACGATCCCCGAGGGACTGCTGTTCTTTTGATTTCTCCCACAAGGTAGAGTGAGCCGGTGACACATATCAGATCGTCTCCCTCCGCCAGGAACCGTGCCCTGGCAAGGGCCGCTTCCGAGTTCCCTACAATCTCGACATGATCATGATACGGGGGGGTCGCCGACAAGAGATCTTCGGCAGGTGCGGCCCTCTCCTCTTTCGGCCGGGTCAGTATGAGTATGTCCGCCAGGGGGAGCAATCTCTTCAACATCCCTGCGGAGTCTTTATCACGCAGTACACCGAACACGACTATCAATCTCCGGTAAGAAAAGTCTGCCATCAGGGCGTTGCACAGGGCTGAGATCCCTGCGGGATTATGCGCTCCATCTAACACAATCCTGGGATCACGGGAAATAAGCTCCAGCCTCCCCTCCCACCGGGTATCCCTTAATCCCTCGATCACGGGTGTGTCGCCGACGTTAATACCCTTTCCCGCCAGAAGGTCAACGGCCGCAAGGGCCAGAGCGGCGTTTGTAATCTGGTGTCTGCCGGTGAGAGAAAGGGTGAGGCCGTGGTAGTGCTTATTAATTCCATAATAGGAAAAACTCCCCTTTACGGATCTTCTGACCCTCATATCCCTGCCTATCCTGTAGAGCACCGCTCCCCTCTGACGAGATATCTCCTGCAGTGTATCGATGACCTTGCGTCCTGTGGCAGCCGTTATACAGACACCCCCCTCTTTTATAATCCCCCCCTTTTCACGGGCGATTGACTTCAGATCACCACCCAGATAGTCCTGATGTTCCAGAGAGACATTGGTTATGATGGAAAC
>JAUSPK010000043.1 GCA_030655735.1 Syntrophales bacterium
CATTGAAGTTATGACCGACAACAAGAACAGAACCGTCTCCGAGATACGGCATATCTTTTCAAAGCATGGCGGAAATCTGGGGGAAAACGGCTGTGTGGCCTGGATATTTGAGAAGAAGGGGAGCATAATATTCAACAAAGATGCTGTTGACGAAGACCGCCTGATGGAGCTGGCGCTGGAGGCGGGGGCCGAAGATGTGGTGGACCAGGAAAGTGAATATGAGGTCATTACCGAGCTCAATACCTTTGAAGATGTCAGATCCGCCATGGATACGGCGGGCGTCCCATATCTCCTCGCGGAGATCGGCATGATTCCTCAGAATACCGTTAAACTCGAAGAGGACAAGGCGGGGCAGATGCTTAGGCTGATGGAGAAGATGGAAGATAACGATGATGTCCAGAATGTGTACGCAAATTTCGATATATCGGATGACGTGATGGAGAGATTGAGCTAAAAAGGAACAGGAGTCGATCCCGACTCGTCGGGACAGGGTCCAAGGGTCCAAGTGAACAGAATTAAAAAAAGAGGCAACTGATAGGAAAGAATAAGATCTTTTTTAACTCGAACCCTTGATCCCTCGAATCCTTGAAGCCTTTTTAATTAGCGAATCGAGCTGAGCAATTGAAAATCTTAGGCATTGATCCGGGCACGAAAACGACAGGGTACGGGATCGTTGAAAGGGGGGGGAGAGGCCTCCTTCACACGGCGTATGGTGATATCAGCATGAAACGAGGGCAGCCCTTGTCATCCTGCCTGAAACAGATTTATGATCAACTGATAGAGATAATGAAAGAATATGAGCCCGATGCCGTGGCACTTGAGGATATATTCTACGGCAAGAATGTCAAAAGCCTTGTGAAACTTGCGCAGGCCAGAGGCGTGGTCATACTGGCGGCATCCCACAGCGACATCCCCCTGTACGAATATACACCCCTTGAAGTAAAAAAGGCTGTAGTGGGTTATGGCAGGGCCGAAAAGAGCCAGGTTCAGCATATGGTGAGAGCCATCCTCGCTCTTCAGGAGACCCCCCCACCGGATGCGTCCGATGCCCTTGCGATAGCCATCTGCCATGCAAACTTTTCAAAAGAGGTGCCTGTTTAAATGATTGCGAGCCTGAAGGGCGTACTGTTTCATAAATCTACCAATCACATTATCGTCGATGTCCATGGCGTAGGCTACGGGGTGATTGTGCCGCTGGGCACCTTTTACAAGCTTCCCGATACCGGCGGTCAGATACAGCTTGTCATTCATACCCATGTGACCCAGGATGCGGTGAAACTCTTCGGCTTTCTGGATCACCGGGAAAGAGATCTGTTCCGGCTGCTGATATCAATCTCCGGGATTGGCCCGAAGCTGGCCATCAACATATTGTCCGGTATCTCACCGGAGGATCTGTCAGGGGCGATATCCGGCGGAGACCTCGGCAGGCTTGTGGGTATACCGGGGGTGGGGAAAAAAACGGCTGAGAGGATGATCTTTGAGCTGAAAGACAAAATCACCACGGTGATCTCCGGGAGTTCACCCGCGGGCGCCCCGGACACAGCGGTGAAAGAGGATGCGCTCTCCGCGTTGATCAATCTGGGTTACAAGAACACGGTCGCAAAAGACGCCATTGACAGGGTATATGCAAAGAGGGGGGGAGGTGTGGCCCTGGAGGCCCTCCTGCCGGAATCGCTGAAGATATTGTCGGGATAATCCGACGCTACCAAGGAATGTGAGTTATGAAGGCACCGATACTAGATCCTGAACAGTTCAGTGAAGAGGATGGATTCGAATACTCTCTGCGCCCAAGAACCCTCGCCGAATACGTGGGGCAGGAAAAGATAAAGGAGAACCTTTCCATCTTCATGGAGGCGGCGCGGGGAAGGGGTGAAGCGCTTGACCATGTACTGCTGTACGGGCCTCCCGGGCTTGGAAAAACGACGCTGGCGTATATCATGGCACGGGAAATGGGTGTTGATATAAAGGCGACCTCCGGTCCGGTCATAGACCGTCCCGGAGACCTGGCCGCCATCCTTACGAACCTGAAGGAACATGACGTCCTCTTTATCGATGAGATCCACCGGCTTCCCCACGTCGTGGAGGAGATCCTGTATCCTGCGATGGAGGATTATCATATTGATATACTCATCGGTCAGGGTCCGTCAGCGCGTTCCATGAAGCTGGACATCCCCCGCTTTACCCTGGTGGGGGCCACCACCAGGGCGGGGCTTCTCACCTCGCCTCTTCGGGACCGTTTCGGCATGAGTTTCAGGCTCGAGTTCTACACGCCGGAGGAACTGGCGATCATTATAAGGAGATCCGCCGATATCCTTTCGATACCCATTGATGATGCCGGCGCACCTGAGATAGCCGGCCGTTCCCGGGGGACTCCGCGGATAGCAAACAGACTCCTCAAGAGGGTCCGCGATTTTGCCCAGGTGAAGGCGGACGGCATCATTACAGGGGGCGTTGCCATAAGTGCCCTGGAGATGCTGGAAGTGGACCACCGGGGATTCGATTTTATGGATAGAACCATACTGCTGACCCTGATTGATAAATTCGACGGCGGACCGGTCGGCATCGACAGTCTTTCGTCCGCGATAGGCGAGGAAAGAAATACCATTGAGGATGTCTATGAACCCTACCTTATTCAGGAAGGGTTTCTTCATCGCACAACAAGGGGCAGGGTAGCGACGCGGCTCGCGTACGAACACTTTGGGAGGGAATGGGTCTCGAGGGAACAGGAGGGGCTTTTCTGAGAAGGGCCTTCAGGTTTCGATGCAAGGAGGCCATTGTTTAGTAAGTTAGAAATTATTTCCTGCGTTTTTCTGGCAGAAAATAATTTTCTTAACAAACCTGTCCCGTTTATCGGGGGTAGATACTGGCCCCGAAATCTGGAATGCTTGGCCGGATTAAGATCATGAAGATATTACTCCACATGTGTTGTGCGCCGTGTACCATCTATCCCCTTGATGTATTGAGAAATGAGGGGCATGAGGTTACCGGTATCTTTTATAATCCGAATATTCAGCCTTACACCGAGTACACCAGGAGGCTCGATACGCTGATAACCTATTCTAAAGATGCGGACGTGAAGGTTATCAGATTCGACGACTATCCCATGGAAGAGTTTCTCAGGGGCGTGGCCTTCAGGGAAGAGATGAGATGCGAATATTGTTATCATATGCGCATGAGCCATGCCGCGCGCATTGCAAAGAAGGGCAAGTTTGACGGTTTCACCACGACACTTCTCTACAGCAAATTTCAGAATCACAATCTTGTGAGACAATTGGGAGAAGGTCTTGAAAAGAAGTATGATATAGGGTTTTATTACAACGATTTCAGGGAGGGCTGGAAGGAGGGGATCAGGGCCTCCAGAGACCTGAACATGTACCGGCAGCAATACTG
>JAUSPK010000066.1 GCA_030655735.1 Syntrophales bacterium
AGGCGCCTGGGGTATGTCCTATCTCAGACAGAGCGCACAGCGTCGGTATCGAGATACCCGCCTTTCGAGCCGCCTCCAGGACAGTGCTTCCTTCCTCGACTTCCGCTTTCCTGTCGTCTATGGTCACCGTTACCAAAGCCATCTTCGATACTCCTTTAGCAATATAGTAT
This sequence comes from Syntrophales bacterium, assembly GCA_030655735.1. Classification (GTDB taxonomy): domain Bacteria; phylum Desulfobacterota; class Syntrophia; order Syntrophales; family UBA2210; genus UBA6078. The sequence continues at coordinate 171 of JAUSPK010000066.1, forward strand.
GGTCGAGCAATTACCACTTCAGTCGCGCGAACAGGCGGTAACCACCACATTCGAACGCTCCGGGAGGTGTTTTTTCACCTCTCGATCTTCACGATCTCCGTCTCCACCCAGAGGGGCGCCATCTCCTTCGCTTCCTCATAGGGGATCTTTCCATGCAGGAACATCGCCTTGAAATCGTCAAACATGTATATTCCCAAAAAGACATGGACAAGGAGAAAAAGGATCAATATCCACCCGAAGACGAGGTGGAGCGTCCCGAAAAGGGCCGTCATGCCGTGCGGGAGGATATGGGGGAAACCCCACAATCCCCATCCGGTCGCAATGAGGATGGTGCCGCCGATCAGGACACAGATCCCGAACAGTTTCTGCCCCGAGTTATACTTCCCCATGGGGGGGACAGGCACCTTCTTTCCCAGGAGGAACTTTTGGGGATACCCGCCCAGTATGGAAAACCATTTGATATCGTTCACCGAGAAGGAAAAGCTCCTCTTGACGAACGCTATCACGCGGGTAAACCCGATGATAAAATAGGCGACGGCATCCAGGGTCAGGATGACCCCCGTCACCACGTGAATCCGCATGTACAGATTCATCGTCAGTTGATCAAAGGGCTTGAAAAAGAGTACCACCCCGGTAATTGCCAGAGGGATGAAACTCAGTACCAGCAGATAATGAAAACTTCGTACGCTCCAGGGATGTTTTAATATCCACGATTGATTCTTACTCATCGGATGTCCTCCTTTTAGATGCGGGTTCTATTGACATAACTTTGAGTGTGAAACAGTTCTTCCGAAACTTCACTCAGAGGATGTCCGGCAAAATCTTTATATAGCTTTGCCACTCCGCTGTTCCCATGACTGACCCGGACCTTCGAGCCCGCATCATCCTTGTACAGTCCGTTGAGTCGCGCCCGAATATAGCTGTTTCGCTTGACGACTGCGGACCGAATCCAGACAGCGGGAAGGGCAAGGATTGCGATCACGATGCCGCTGATGGCAATAAACTCCCTTCGCGAAACATATGAAGGGCTTTCTTCATACTGATATCTTTCTTCTTTCATCTTCTTCTCCTTTCACTTACTTCCAGCCGAACAAAGGCAGGGCGGCCCGCAGCCAGGAAGACCCGCCGGATTTGATAGGCTGTCCGCCGCCGTTGACACACCCGCCGGGACAGTTCATCACTTCGATAAAATGGTACGAGGAGGTCCCCGCCATAATCTTCTCAAGAATCGGCTCTATGTTGCCGTGTATACCGTTGACAACAGCCACGTTGACGGTCACTTCCTTGCCGTATTTCGTATCCATCAGGGTGACGGAGGCGCTCTTGACCCCCTTCATTCCCCTCACCGGCTTGAACTCTAGGGGTTGTAGTTCGTTGCCGGTCAAAACCTTGTAAGCCGTTCGAAGCGCGGCCTCCATAACACCGCCCGTATTTCCGAAGATCGTTCCCGCGCCCGTGTACTCCGCCAGCGGTCCGCCGTCGGTCTCGCCAGCCTTCGTGAAGTCGATCTTCATCTTCTTGAACAGGCGGGCGAGATCACGGGTCGTCAGCACCGTATCTATGTCCGGGTAGGGGGTGTCGGAACCTGCCTTTCCCTCCTTCTTGAGGAAGTGATACGCGCTGGCAAACTCGGGACGGGATGCCTCGAACTTCTTTGCCGTACAGGGCATGATCCCTACGGTGTATATGCTCTCCGGAGGCTTTTTCCAGATCTCCAGTGCCCCATACGTCTTGGCCAGCGGACCGGCCATCTGCTGGGGGGACTTTGCTGACGAGAGATTCGGGATCAGGGATGGATATTTGGTCTCCACGTATCTGACCCATGCGGGACAGCAGGAGGTAAACTGCGGAAGAGGCCCGACCTTGTGGCCATGTGCTTCCTCTCCGAAGAGGGCGTGCCGCGCCCGTACGATAAATTCCGTCCCCTCCTCCATGATGGTAAGATCCGCCGTGAAATTGTTGTCCAGGATTTCAAACCCGACTTTCCTCATGGCTCCGTACATTTCCTTCGTAACCAGAGATCCGTCGGCCATGCCGAATTCCTCACCGATGGCGACACGAACCGCAGGGGCGGGTATACCGACAACCGTGACACTCTTGTCTTGCAGCTTTGCGATCACGGTATCGACCGTATCGACGGTTTCATAGATGGAACCGAAGGGACAGTTGATCAGACACTGGCCGCAATTGATGCACTTCTCAACGTCGATGGAATGAATGGCCCCGAACATCCCCGTAATGGCCCCCGTGGGACAGTAGCGTTTACAGGAATCGCATCCCTTGCACACGTCTGCATCAATCCCAATGATGCCGGGAATCTCTCCCTTCTGATAAGTTCTGGCTTCTGCGTTCACTTTTTCCTCCTCCACTTTTCAAATTTTATGACTGATCACCGCTGCACCGATGTTGCTCACACACATGCACGTCGCAATGATGGACCGGTTCCACTCTTGCACTGCAATTCCACGTCTCTGCAAAATTGGTCTTTTCGAAGATAAGGTAACGATCATAATTCGCAAGACCCCGAACAGCCTCCGGCCCGTTCCTTTTTCCTGTTGCCACAATCCCCAAACGATAGTAGAAAGCCCTTGCAACGAAGCTATAGCAAAAGTGACATATGTCATTTATGACATATTGTCAACCGAAAGAATGCCCCCCCCCTTTTATCTCTGGTCGGCAGCTATTTAGCCTCTCACGAACATTCCTTCATGAGTTTATCGGGGATGAAAGGGTATCAAATGGATAGTCGGACGTCCGCCCGGAGAACTCGCGCTGATGGAGGGAAAATACGAAAAACGGATTATTCCTTGTGATCCGGCCCGTCAGGATGTTTTTTCACCGACCGACTTTTTAGATTTGTTATTGAGTGATACTGAGAGACTCTGACCAGTCTCCTGTAAGAAAGTTCACGTCTTTTGCTCCAGCTGGTCAAATTGTTCAAGGAGCGTCACCGCTTCGGCTGTTAGGTACATGCCCTTCCCCTGGGAACGCTCCACAAGCTTCATACCCATGCGTTCTTCGGAAGATTTCAGCCTCCCCCATGCCGCCCGGTACGACATGTTCAGTTTCTTTGCCGCCACATTGAGACTGTGAGATTCATTGATGGCCTTGAACAGTTCGCAGCGGCCCGGACCAAACAGCATCTTACCGTTCTTTTCGAACCAGATTTTATGTCGTATCTTCATTGCCATACCCAAACCGCCAAGTCGTTCAAGTTACACTTCGCATACCGAACAAAGCGGCACGCCGACGCTAACACAATCTCCCCTGAAAGTCTCAACAAAAAATCGGACCATACTATTCGCGGCGGCATCTCTATTCGCGCGGTCGTGTCTCTCACCATCCCGGGCAGACAAAGCAAGCAGGCCCATTTCAAGCTTTCACTATTTTTCTCCATCAAAAGGGCGACGGACACCGGTCCTCCGTTCCTGAAAG
>JAUSPK010000078.1 GCA_030655735.1 Syntrophales bacterium
AGCGAAGCGGAGCAGGGAAGCATGAAGACCTCCGTCTTTATCTTCTTCGGATCCATATCGGGTCCCTTCCAGAAGGATCCGGTCTCGCTGTCGAAGATATTGACATTGACCATCCAGTCCAGCTTGCCCAGGGCCTGCCGGGTCTTGTTGGAGCTGGCGCCGCTGCACGCGGGGTTCTGCCCCCACGCGAAGAAGCCCGTGAACTTTTCCTTGTACATCGCGTCGAAAAGGCTCAGCCACGAGTAGTTTTTGCCGTCATCCAGCTTCGGAAGGTACGAATAGGCATCTTCCAGGGAAACACCCGTTCCGTAGTGGGCCCGCAGAAGGCTTGCCACATACTTCGGGTAGTTCTTCCACCAGTTCAGGCTCTTGGGCTCATCCGTTGTGGGCGTATTCTTGGCGTTATACTCGGCCAGGGTCGGCAGGGACGCCACAGGGGTTTTCAGATACCCGGGGAGGATATGGAACAGGAGGCAGTGATCGGTGGAGCCCTGGACATTGGACTCACCCCTGAGGGCATTGACGCCGCCGCCGGCGACGCCCATATTTCCCAGGAGGAGCTGAATGATACTCATCGTCCTGATATTCTGAACGCCGACCGTATGCTGGGTCCATCCCATGGCATACATGATCGTTCCCGCTTTCCCTGTCGCGCCGGTTTTCGCATACTCTTCATAGACCGCAAGGAGCTTCTCTTTCGGCGTACCGGTAATCCTGGACACGATATCCAGGTTGTAACGGGAATAATGCCTCTTCATCAGCTGATACACACAGTTGGGATCCTTGAGGGTCATGTCCTTTTTGGCGACGCCGGTCAGATCAGTCTGAAAGGACCACGAGGACTTGTCGTACTTGGCGTCTTTGAGGCCGGAGAACACACCATCGTTATCTCCGGGGAGTTTGAAATCGGGATTTACCAGGAATGGGGCGTTGGTATAGTACTTGACATACTTTTCCTGGATCAGGTTGTTCTCCAGTATATATTTGATCATACCGCCCAGGAAGGCTATGTCGGTTCCCGATCTGAGAGAGGCATAGATGTCGGCCTTCGAAGAGGTCTGTGTGAATCGAGGATCCACACTGATCAGCTTCGCGCCCCTCTCCATGGCCTTGGTTACATACTTGAATGAGATGGGGTGATTGGAAGCCGCGTTACTTCCCATGATTAACACACAATCACTGTACTGAATATCGATCCAGTGATTGGTCATTGCACCGCGTCCGAACGACTCTGCCAGAGCCGCAACAGTGGCGGAGTGTCAGATACGGGCCTGATGTTCAATATATACCAGGCCCAACCCCCTCAAGAATTTTTGATAAATGAAACACTCTTCATTATCCATGGCAGCGCTGCCGATGGAAGCGATACCATCGGTCCTGTTCACTACCTGGCCCTTTGCGTTCTTAAGGGTAAAACTCTCGTCTCTGCTCTTCTTGACATTCTTGGCGATCTTCTCGATCATCCACTCCCAGGATTTTTCTTCCCACTTGTCGGAATAGGGCGCCCGGTAGAGCGGCGTGTCAAGACGATTCTTGTTTACCGAAAGCTGATAGATGGACCCTCCCTTGCTGCAGAGTGAGCCTTGGTTTACAGGATGATCCGGATCTCCCTCGGTGTTGATAACCTTCCCGTTTCGAGCGGACACGATGATTCCGCATCCAACGGCACAGTAAGGGCAGATCGTGGTGGTCTCTTTTGCATACTTGATCTTTAACGGCTGCGCGTGGGCTGCCACCGGCTTCAGACTGATGCCGATCCCGCTCGCCATCAGCGCAGTACCGGAAATCTTCAAGAAACCTCTTCTGCTGACATCCATATCTTGCTCTCCTTCCTAAAGTTTTAATCGAAACATAACGACTCGATTGTTCTCCTTTTCAAACACGGAAGGCACAGCCGTTTCCCGCTATACCCATTGTCCACGTTTCATGGGGCGAACCCTTTAGAAACAGAGGATCGGAGAGCGTGATGCTACAAAATGACCAGTGGTCAAGCACGGTCAAGTAAGGTGTGTTCGTAGCAATCACGCACAGAAATGTCAAGATTATTTTACATACAAACACGACGGTCCCGGAAAAAACTGCCCTGAATCCGCTTCAGAAATTTTAACTATTTAAGATCACTACAGGTAGATCGCCGGCGACCCGGACAATTCCCTTTATCCTTGCCTCCGCATGCGTTTTTGGTATAATTGCCTCCTTGCGCATCGCATGCTCATGAGCATACCGTGTGGCTGTGTGGAGTCAATCCACACTGGAAAGCGGGCATCGTGACCGAATAAAGGAAAAATCGAAACATGGACAGACAGAGGGAAATAGCCAGAACTTCTTTTTTCATGCTGAGCATAACGGGCACCCTGGTCATACTCATAGAGGTGGCGATGAATCTATCGCGGACCAGCCTCTGTATATCCGAGGGCTGCAAGACCGTTGCGAGCCAGGTGCGGTACGGTAACATAACGATCCTGCTGCTGGGCGCCGCGGCCTTTCTGCTGTTGTCCATTCTGTCGAGACCGTCATCTTCAAAACACGGCCGACGCAGGGATCAGATCATCAGTATGGTCGTGTGCGCGGCAATAGCCTCCGAGGGCTTCCTCGTCGGTTACCAGGCCTTCCGGGTGCATGCCCCCTGCTGGTTCTGCCTGGCGGTCTGTGCCCTTTTTGCGCTAATGGGAATCCTATGGATCCTGTCGGGCCACTGGGAGGTTACAACCGGGTTTGCCGGGTTTTTCACAATCCTTGCCCTCTTCTATCTGATACTGCCGGTGCCCACCGGCGGCGAGAGCCTGGCCGATTATATCGGCCAAAACCGCCTGACACTGTTTTACAGCAACGCCTGCAAAAGCTGTGAGGAGATCGAAACCCTTTGCAAGGAGGGTAATATCGTCATAAACAAGGTGGACGCGGATGAACATTTTGACCTGCTTGAAGGAATGGACATCTATGAGATACCGGTTTTGTTTATTAATGGTAACGAAGAGAAAAGGGTCCTTATCGGCAAAAAGAAGATAGCGGCGTACCTGTCCGAGATGGAATAACGGCGAGGCCGTCCGAAAAAGGAAGTACCATGATACAGGCGGGAGACATATCCCGGCGCATCCACGAATGCCTCTCGGGTCGTGGTAGGAACCTACAGGTGGAAGAGGTGAGGATCGGCCTGGGATACGTCGGCGTGATGCTGGAAGGGGGCACGATGGGGCTGGCCGCCGTCCTGAGGAATGAGCTGCGCTCCGGTTGTTCAACCCTCGGCAAGGCGGGAACACTGACAGGCTCCGGCGCTTCGGAACTCTTAGACCTTCTCGTTACAGGCAAAAATCCCCTGGAAAAGTCGCTGGGGCTGGCCACGGCAAACGCCCTTTTGTGTCCTGATACCGGAGAGGGGGAACAGGATTCCATATCCCTGATGGGGCTGGCCACGGGGGACCAGGTGGCCATGGTGGGGTATTTTGGCCCCCTTGTGGAACGAATAAAAAAGACCGGCGC
>JAUSPK010000052.1 GCA_030655735.1 Syntrophales bacterium
TTGAGTATAAAGGGGTCCTTCTCTTTCAGGCGGGTCATGATCTCTTCACGACCAAAAAGTGAGGGATTCACTTCTCTCCCGAGGACATCCTCCGTCCCCGTAATAAGCCGTAACAGGTCTTCAAGGGGAATCTCGCCGATAACCATTACATCGATATCACTTTTTGCCGTATCCTTTCCTGAGGCGACCGACCCATAAATAAATGCGAACTCTATCTGTGCCGACTGTGACAGCGCCTCTTTGAGAAGAGCGGCGGCCCCTCTCGTTTTCAGAAAGATAGACTTCAACTCCCCGAACAACAGGAATTCCCTGTTCAGGGTAAAATATTTCAGATTGCCCTCTTTTCTGCTGTTTAAAAGCCCGATATTTTCCAGATTGCGAAGTTCGCGACTGATATTTCTATAATCCTCACCCGTCATTTTTTCGATTTCCCTGACATAAAAATCCCTGTCAGGATCGGAAAAAAACGTACTGAGCACTTCGATTCTAATCTTTGATTTAAATAAATTCGTCAGCATACGGGCCTCATTGATGTAAATAATACATCAATCGATGTAAAAAATACATCTTTTTTTGCATCCCGATATCTCTTTCCACACCATTTCCCAGAGCGGGCTGTTTCTATTTCCTTTTCACCTTCCGGGCCCTGTCTCTCTGGAGCTTCTTCTTTTCTCTCAGCAGTCGGGATACGTCCTTCTGCCTCCGTGTGATTCTTTCTTTCGCCATATCGATCACTGCCTGGTCACTCCGCCGGCGGGAGGGTCTCCAGGACATCGGTTATAAACCGGTCGGTATCCCAGGTATCGCGGCGCGATGTCGCCCCGAAGCGGATCAGAACTACCTTTCTGGACGGAATTACGATCACCTTCTGCTCCTGAAAGCCCTGGGCCGCGAAGGCGTCGCGCGGCGCGTTCGGCCAGAGACGGTCCGAGGGATTATCCGGCGCGCCTGCATTCAGCCAGAAAAAGGCGCCATATTCCCCCCGCGGCGCCGTGGGCGTGGGAGTGGTGCTGTAGGTAACCCACCCCTCCGGCAGGATCCGCTCCCCCTTCCACACCCCATCCTGAAGGTAGAGGAGGCCGAAGCGGGCCCAGTCCCGCGGCGTGGCAATCCCGTAGGACGACCCCACAAAGGTCCCCGACGGGTCGGCCTCCACCAGGGCGCTCGACATCCCGATCTGGTCAAAGAGCTGTCGGCGCAGGAAGTCGTAGTAGTGATCATACCGCTTCTCCGCCGCCCGGCGGACGATACGGGCCACGATATTCGCGCTTCCGCTGGAATAGCTCCACTTCGTATCCGGCTCAGCTTCAAGGGTTTTTTCGGCAGCGAAGGCCGCGAAATCGGGGGCTCCATAGAGCATATCCACCGCATCGTAGAGGGGCTCGTACCGCTCCTCGAAGGCGAGGCCACTGCTCATACGCAGTAGCTGATCCAGCGTAATCGCGCTCCGGGGATCATCCGGCTCCTGCCACTCGGGAACCGGCGCCGGCTTGTGTATATCAAGCGCCCCCTCCCTCACCAGGATCCCGACCAGGGCGTTGGTAATGCTCTTGGCCATCGACCAGCCCAGAAGCGGCGTATCGGGACCGAAACCCGGCGCGTAGCGCTCCGCGATCAGATGGCCGTCATATATGACCACGACGGCGCGGGTCTTCCGGGGATTATCCGGTCCCGGCTCGGCAAAGGCGGCGTCCAGCGCCCGGTCAAGCGTTTTCCCATCCACCCCCAGAGATGCGGGATCAACCGCCCCGCCGCTCCCCTCCGGCCAGGGAAGATTCGGGTCATGGCTGACAGGGGCATACGCCTGCGCGGCCTGATAAAAGGTCTGTCCGCGCACGGCCTCTTCCTCCGCGCCGACCACCAGCGTACAGCCGCACCCCTCACGGTAAACAGCCTTTGCCTTCACTCGCCCGAACGCCGACGCCGTCACGGACCGGTCCTCACGATCAACCTTCCACCGAACGACGTGCGCCAATGGATTGACCGGCTTCACGTCCTCCTCAAAGACAACCTGAGGATCCCGCTGTGAAATGAAGGTGTTGGAACAGAGATACTTGGCCACATACCCTACACCGACGGGCATCGCCCTGTTGAGATACCACCCGGCAACAATGATAATACCGACGAGCAGGATACCGAACAAATTCAGACCGACTCTCAGCCGACGCTTCATAGTGTTTTCCCCCTTATGTCAGAATGTATACGATTATTTACCGGAAGAATTGAACCGCTTCCTCAATCGGTTTTCGCGGCGGTGTCCTTGACTCTCCCGCCGGATACCCCACAGGAATGAGGTCCACAAAATCCCACTCGGGAGACACATCCAGGAGCTGCTCGATCTCCCCCTTGGCCTGCACTGGTCCGGACATCCACGTGGTCCCCAGCCCGAGGTAATGCAAAAAAAGACAGAGATAGCTTACGGCCGCGGCCACGCTCTGGAGGCTGGACTTTCCGGTCTCGCGCGAGGATCGGATCTCCCGCGCAACCGGGTCCTTCTCTCCCCGGGCCTGCAGGATCTGGTCCGCAATGCTCGAATATTTCCCCATCAGGACCACGATGCACACCGGCGCCCCCCGGAAGAAATCGGAGCTTTTGCGCCACCGTGCCACGGTCTCTTCAAACTGCTTCGCCTCCGGCCAGGAGGCCATGAGTTCGGTCTTGGCCTTTACCGCGTCCGCCATCTTCCGGATCAGATCCTTGTCGCTGACGATCAGAAACCTCCAGGGCTGCTGATTCCCCCCGTTGGGCGCCCAGGTGGCCAGTTCCAGGGCCTTCAGCAACAGGTCCTCCGGGACCGGTTTATCCTCAAACCTGCGGATCGAACGCCGCGTTTTGGTCAATTCGGACAGCTCTTCCCATGCAATCATATCACTCACTCCTCACTCCTCACTCCTCACTCCTCACTCCTCACTCCTCACTCCTCACGCCTCACTCCGCCTTCGCGAAGAGGCCCTCCGCCTTCGTTCTCCAGGCGGTAAACTCGGCAGAATCCCAGGACACCGGGTATTTAAGGTAATGCCTGAGAATCTTTGTCCCGATAGTCGTCGCCTTATTGAGCTGCAACAGCAGGCCCGGCCGGGTGATACCCCGCGCAAGGGTCAACGCCATAGTCTTCAGATCGGGGAGCATAAAGGTCCCATTGATCGAAGCCGTCAGCATCTCACCATTCAGGATATCCTTGCGGAAGAGGAATGAGATATCCTCGTGGGACAGGTCCTGCACGATATTTTTGAGCGCGTTCAGCGCCGCGTAATGCGCCCCCCGCCCGGATTCGACAAACCATTTCCAGTTATAGGGCCACAGGGCGGCGATATCGTTTCTCCCCTCCTGCGCGGCGCGGGCAACAACCTCCGCCGCGAGTCTGCCTCCCGCCATGGCGCCCCCTGCCCCGCAACCCGTCATGGTAATCGTCTGGCTCGCGGCATCACCGATGGCCACGAATCCGCCCGTCACCAGGCTGTATGGAGACCTCCCCACCAGGCACAGACCGCCGCCGCCGCGTACCACCTCGTCGGAGATTGACGGATGACGTGATATAAACTCCTCTACAATATCCTTCGGATCGGGATTGGACGGATCGGCGCGCACACCGGCGCCCGTATCGATCTGATCGTCATTAAGATACTGCACCCACTGGTATCCCGTATGATAACCATACCGGTAATGATCCACGATCGTATCGTCCACGTCTTTACGTCTTCGTACCGTGCGGTGCACGTTGGCAAACTCCTCTTCCCTGAAGGGGCTTGCCATCCCCGTGGCATCGGGAAGCCTGGTGCGAAGGAGTGCCCCAAAGCCCGTATCGTCCGCCACCACATCGGCAGGCGCATCGAACACCTCTCCCGATTCAAGGTTCTTTACCTTGATGCCTGTCACCAGGGCGGTTTCCAGGGATGTCCCTCCCGATTGCAGGAGATCCACCACCTCATGCCCGAACTGTATGCCGGCGCCGGCCTCGCGGGCCTGATCGACGAGGACCTTTCCCAGCTTCCGCCTGTCCGTCGTGATATAGTGAAACTTGATCATCTTCCTGCAGGAGTAATCGGGGGCCCACACCTCCATATCCGGGTAGGCATGCTGTTCAAATATCTGATCGGCACCCTCCTCCGTTCCGGGTACCTTGACCAGGGGACCCCAGTTAACAGTCGATTCCGGTGGAAGATCGAACCCCGCCTCGGCCAGCCCCCTTCTTTCAACCGCGTCAGACCAGTCATGCCCCATGGTTTCGTACGCGCCCTTCTCGTACACCACCACATCAAAGCCCTTCCGCGCGAGATCACGGGCAAAGATACATCCGCCCGGACCAGCCCCGGCGACAACAACCTTGAATTTTTTGGTCATAACGGTGTCCTCCATTTCTGACGGCTTTTCAACCCCCACGTCATACCACCAAAGACCACTTTTGGCGCCAAACGTCAAGATGCAAAGTCTGTGAATCGGGATACACCTCCCCTTGACATTGGGCCCCGTTCAAGACTATAAAACCCCGGTAATAAAGAACAAGAAATCCGGCAGATCTCCCACGCCCGATCTATACCGCCGATATGCGAAAGGAAGAGAGAAGTGAGCGATAAAAAGAGCATGGATCCGAATGAACTCCGGCCCGAACTGGTCGAATCGATTGAGCGTCACAAGCTCCTGCAGGACGAGGCACGCCCCGAGGCAGTGGCCAAGCGGCGCAAGCGAGGACAGCGGATGATACGCGAGAACGTCGCGGATCTCCTGGACCCGGATGACTCCATCGAATACGGAGGGCTGGCCTTTGCCGCCCAACGCCGTCGTGTCCCCATAGAGGAACTGATCAAGCGGACCCCGGCCGACGGGATGGTGGCTGAGATAGGCTCCGTCAACGGCGATCTCTTTGATCGTTCCCGGACCCGCTGCCTGGTGCTGGGGTACGACTTTACCGTCCTGGCCGGTACCCAGGGCTGGTTTAATCACCGAAAGAAGGACCGGATGCTCGAACTCGCCTACAAATGGAGAATACCGACGGTCCTCTTCGCCGAAGGGGGCGGCGGACGGCCGGGGGATGTTGATACGATGGATGTCATGGTCGCGGGGCTTGATCTGAAATCCTTTTCCCACTACGCCATGCTCAGCGGGCTCGTCCCCATCGTGGGGATCGTCAGCGGGTACTGCTTCGCCGGCAACGCGGCCCTGGTGGGCTGCAGCGACGTGATCATTGCGACGAAAAGCTCAAACCTCGGAATGGCCGGTCCGGCAATGATCGAGGGGGGCGGCCTGGGGGTATTCAAGCCCCAGGAGGTCGGCCCGATGTCAATACAGTCTCCCAACGGCGTCGTCGATATTCTCGTGGAGGACGATACCGAGGCCGTGCAGGTTGCAAAACAGTATCTGTCCTATTTCCAGGGTGACCTCCCCGAATGGGAGTGCGCGGACCAGTCCCTCCTGCGGCAGTGTATACCCGAGAGGCGCCGGCGGGGTTATGACGTCCGGAAGGCCATCGATATCGTCGCCGACACGGGCTCCATCCTTGAACTGCGCCGCGGCTTCGGCCCCGGAATCATTACCTCCCTCATCCGGATCGAAGGGAAACCCTTCGGCCTGGTGGCCAACAACTGCCTCCACCTCGGCGGGGCGATAGACGCGAATGGCGCCGACAAGATGGCCCGTTTTGTCCAGCTGTGCGACGCCTTCGACATCCCCATGATAATACTGATCGACACCCCCGGCTTCATGGTCGGACCGGAGGCGGAAAAGACGGCCCAGGTGCGTCACTTCTGCCGCATATTCAACAATGCCTGCAACGTGACCATCCCGATATTCAGCGTCGTCCTGCGCAAGGGCTACGGCCTCGGCGCCATGGCGATGGCCGGCGGCAGTTTCCACAACTCCGCTTTCATCGTCTCCTGGCCGACCGGCGAATTCGGCGGGATGGGACTCGAAGGCGCGGTACGACTCGGCTTCAAGAAGGAACTGGACGCGATCGACGACCCCGAGAAACGCGAGGCGAGATTCGAGGAGCTGGTGGCGATGCACTACGAGCACGGGAAGGCGATCAACATGGCGGCGGCCCTCGAGATCGACGACGTGATCGACCCCGCCCAGACGCGGACGTGGATCATGCGCGGCCTGCGCTCAATGCCGGAGCCCGAAAAGAGAAGCGGAAAGAAACGGCCTAATATCGACTGCTGGTAGAGAGTACCCGTACCCGGTTGTATAAAAAAACAATACCGCAATCAATGACCTTCATCGGTAAAATATGTAGTTATAAAGATCACATTTGCATGTTAGATGTACATACCAACTTCAAGCGGCAGTTCCCTATTCCCATCAGTACGATCAATGTTCTGACCCCTTGGAAAACCACCTGGATGGACCTGCGGATTCATATTGCATTTCCCTGAATTAAGGAATATAAGACGGCCGAAGTTGATCGCGTGCATGGTGCCAAATTATGTTCGCACTCTCAATCATAGGAAAGATAAGGGGTCCCCTCCTGGGGGTCCTGCTTGTCTTTTACATCCTGTACTCCGGATCTTTCCCCGCCGATACGCCAAAAGGCGCAACAATCGGGCCTTCAGGCTATACAGCCGATGCCGTCTTCACTGTCGTCAGTCCCTCGGATATTCCCAGCTACAAGTTCAAACATGACGTAAGCGCGAATATCTCCTTTGCCGGTTCCCCTTGTTTTTTCAAAGCAACCCGTCCATCACGGGACGAATCGTCACGCCGTTTCACCCTGCAGTCCGTTTGTACCTTCACATCCAGAGCGCCTCCCGATACGAAACCAATCCTTCAGGCCTATAGTCTATATTGCTGTTAATCATCTTATGCAGGGGAGTGGATTCCAAAATCAATCGGATCGAATCCCCGTTTATGTGAGGGACGCCATGGGTTTAATAGAAGCAAGCTTGGGTGAGCTTGTTACACTCGTTGTCATTGCCGTCGTCATTGCGGCGGTCACGATCGCAGCGAGCCGGAAGAGCCCGAAAACGGGCGGCACCGATACCGCTGAAGACACCAAGGAAGGGCCGTTTGATACACGGTAGGCATATACCCCGCATCTCCCCTGCCTTGTCATTAGAGACAGGGGAGCCGCGGGCCTGTCCTCCCGCCGCAGTTGCGCCGGAAAAGAGCAGTGGAACAAGATCTGTCGTCCTGCTATCATGAATCCGGTGACACCTTCCTCACCATGATGGTTATGCTTCGGTAACGTTTTAATTTTCGAGACAGGATTTTGTCGATGTTTTGGAATATTTGTCTTTTGATTCTAGGACTTGCCGCGCTCACCCTCGGCGCCGAGGGTCTTGTCCGTGGCAGCGCCTCTTTGGCTATCCGATTAGGACTTACACCTCTTATCATCGGACTGACCGTTGTCGCCTTTGGCACAAGCACACCAGAACTCGTAGTGAGTCTGGGAGCTTCGTTGATCGGGCACGCCGACATTGCCATCGGCAACGTCGTGGGTTCTAATATATTCAACATCGGCATCATCCTCGGGTTGACCGCTTTGCTCTACCCGATAACGGTGCATCTCCAAGTCATCAAACACGATGGACCGATTATGGTTGCCGTGTCGATCCTGGCATTGGTTCTTATTGCGAATGGCGCCATATCACGGTCTGCCGGGATTGCGCTTTTTGCCGCGCTCATCGCGTACACGGGCCTTACCATCTGGCTGGCAAAAAAAGGGACATCCCCTGAAATCGAACAGCAGTTCCAGGAAGGGGTCCCCTCCCGATCAAAATCTTTGTATCGAGATTTATTGTTTATCGGCGGCGGGTTGTTACTCCTTGTCGCGGGTTCCCGTATTCTGGTCGTATCGGCCACGGACATCGCCCGTCTTATCGGAATTAGTGAGGCGGTGATAGCTCTTACAATAATAGCCGCCGGGACCAGTATGCCAGAACTTGCCACCTCTATGGTCGCGGCGCTGCGGCGTCAGCCTGATATTGCTGTGGGAAACATTGTTGGGTCCAATATTTTCAATATTCTTGGAATTCTGGGAGTGGCATCCATTGCAAATCCCCTATCGGCAACCGGAATAACAAGATTAGACCTGTGGGTAATGGTGGCTTTTTCCATTGTTTTACTGCCGCTTCTGTATACCGGTTTAAAGCTTCAGAGGTGGGAAGGAGCATTGCTGCTCATCGGATACGGGGCGTATCTATGGGTTTTGTGGCCCGCAGGCTGACCGGCGTGTCTATCCGACGGGACGAGAGGGCGGCCTTGCGGCACGATCTTATCCGCTCTACTCCCGAAGATGAGAATGCCAGGCCATGGTCGGCGGCAGCGGCAAAAAACGGCCGAATATCGACTACTGGAAAGATCGCCCGGCTGTAGGGAAAAAAGATGCCGGAAGCAGTGATAGAGATCACCGAAGAATATGTGCGTTATAACGCGCATAACTGAATAGTCCGTGAAAAAAATTGCTCCGGGCGGTTTGGACGGCACCTTCTCTCAGTATTTGATAGTATTGTGCATAGTATGTCGAAAAAATCTCGACATACTATGTCATATAATGGTGTATTGGGGAATGTCAGCTCTCTGAGGACAGGTTTTATTTCTTCCTAAATATTTCCAGGAATTGAGCCATCACATCGCTACTCTTGCTTCAGCGATGAAGGCTTCCAAAACGGCGGGTTCATCCTCGAATACTTCTTTTCCAAAGGTTTCAACGTGAAAAGCAATCGCCGATTTGACATCATCGAGGGCCTCTTCGTAGGTATCCCCCTCGCCCACGACAACCCCCTTCAATCCGAGGGGGTATGCCACATACACATCAGGATGTTTCTCTACTATGATTTTAAGTTGTTTCAGCATGGTTTCCTCCCAAACGGCTCCCAAAAAGTGGGCTCATTATCACCCATAATTCCAATTTTGGCAATCTCATTAGATAGTTGATGTGATCAAGCCTGCGGTAAAATCCGTGATCTCCATGTGGTTCGCGAGAAAGGGATTCGGATCGCCATCCTATCTGCCACCCGAAAGAATGTCCATGAGAAAAAGATACGGAAATCGGACAAAAAGCACTTGAAACATGTGCTTCAAAATGGGCCCTCTTTTTCCCAAAAACTGTGACAGCCCTTATTATTGAAGATAATGTGATCCCCAGGGTCTTACCGGCGGATCATATCTTGAACTGAATACGTAATGCCTTACCTTCTTCAACGCATCGTTGAAACATTTTATCCAGATGTCTGGGGAATAGATTCTTTTTGTGATGGCCCGAACTTTTTACAATTTTTTCGACACTTGCCGATCTTTTTTCCAGCTCCATATATGAAATGAGTGTGATGGCCGCTTTGTCACAGGTGCAAAATATTAAATCTTCTTCCGCAGTGTTTAAATACGCTATTGCTTCCAATTCGCCAGCGTCGATACCACGGCGTGCTTCCTTTGCTTCGATCCTTATCAGGTTCAAACTCTCAGGGGCAACAGTGATGACTGTAACTTTATCGGCGATGCTAATCTTTTCCCGACGTCCTTCTTGTTTAAAATACTGTGCTTCGCCAAGAACAGTTCTAGTCACAAACACGTCATATGTCTTGATAATTCTCTCGAATAAGCCGAGTGTATGAAGATCGATGATCACATCGGCATCAAGCAACAGCAATCTTTTCATAGCTCTCTTCCGCGAATCCCATCTCTGCGAGACGGTCGTCCACTTCAGATCGTTCGATTTCTAAATATTCTGCAAAAGTACCGCGTGAAATCTTTCCTTCCATCAGGCATCTGCATGCAAGTGATGTGTAACGAGCGGGAAACTGAGACAGAGGAAATTCCTCATGCAGCCCTCGACGTATCGAGCTGTCGAGTGATCTGAATGCGGGATCATCAAGATTTTTTTTAACCTGCCCTCTCTTGATTTTATTGAGGGTTACAAGCCGCCATAAGATCGCTTCCGTTGACACACCAAACTCCTTTGCAAGTTCGATGATGTCCACCTTTTTGATTTCACTGTTTATGGATACTGCTGTAAGTGCTTCCATAAGATGAGCTTCCGGAAGCAGCAGGCTTGCTGCAAAAGCATCAGCATACTGCTCCGGTCTGGTCTTCTTCGTCCCATTGCCTACCTCCTGGGGAGAGAAGACGTGCCACGTGACAATGTGGAACAATTCATGGGCAAGATCAAAGCTTCTCCGCCAGGGAGCATCCTTCGCATTGATCAGCATGCCCACCCCCAACGTATCATCAACAATACTAGCGCCGGAAACACCTTCTTCCAGGGGAACATGAAGGATTTTAAAGCGCGATTTGGTTTCGAGGACATTGAGCAAATTACAGGCCGGTCGTGATCCCAGATCCAGTATTTTGTGAACGTGTGCGCCCAGCTTATCCGCCACGGCAAAACCATCGCTTGTAAAATCATCGCGGCCGAAGGGTGATCGAATCTCCTTCCAACTCTGCTTAAGGGCGAGGAGTTTTTCCAATGTACTGTATCGTTCGAGAAAGGAAAGAAATAGCCGTTGTTCCTTGCTCACATCCCTTGTTTCTATCTTTCTCCATAAAGGTATCGGTTCGGGAATAACCGTCGGTTCAAAGAAATAATCCAGGTTTCTGCCGTATAAACGGGCCATCTCAATCAGTTCATTGGCGGTTATGTTCCTCGCGCCTTTTTCTATCGACGATAGTGTCTGATAATTTTTGAATCCCAATTTCTCAGCAGCTTCTGTGATTGAAAAACCCGCTGATCCCCTTGCCTTCGTGATTCTCCCATGCAAAGCTTCCACCATCTTCTCGGGGTTCATGAAAACCTCCTGAACAATAATATCTTATATAGATAAAATTTAATTTGTTTCTTACATAAGATATTCTTACGTAGGTGTCAAGGCCTAACATGACCCCTTCGGGATACATTCCAGGTGCTGCAATTCGCGTATTATGTGAATAACGGCATACGGAATACAGTTACGAGCAATCCTTCATTGGACGGGAAACAGGGACAACCCTTCTGTCGTTCATTCTGCCATGAGTGTATCCCC
>JAUSPK010000083.1 GCA_030655735.1 Syntrophales bacterium
AGCGAAGAGAGCATCCGTTCCCATACGAGCCCCACCCCCGTATCCGGAAGGTCCCGATCGTCGGGCCGGGAGGTGTCGGCAAGTATTTGGAATATTTCATCGGTGAGGGGATCCTGGCAGCGTGATATCAGACCGTCCAACAGGTGTGTGCCCCGCTTCACCTTCGGCCAGGGGGTGTCCAGAAAATGATTACTGATCCCATGTGTTCCGGGGGATATCTCCTGAAAAACATCGGTTATGTTTGAAAAACAGAAGAGGCCGCTCCCGTCGCCCAGGATCAGGTTGAATCCGTTGTACCTGTCGGAACCTCGTCGTATCCTTCTGATGTACTCCCCCGGGGTTTCATCGCCGCGAAGAAACCCGCTGACCAGACCTCCCCGTGACGGAACGCCCTCCTTCAGGGTCCGGGGGTCCCGGTAGTTTGTAATCGCGGCCATACGCCCGGACTTCGTTATCCCGAGCCAGGTTCCCCCATCCTTCAGATCCCTCCCCGCCAGCATGTCGGGGGCCTCTTTCCAGAAGGATGCCGGCGCCGTGGGGCGTTCGTAAAATTCATCGCGGTTTGCCGCGAGAATGAGCGGGCAGGTGGGATGTGACCGGTATGAGAAAAGTATCAGGCACATGTCTCGCTCCGTCTACTCCCCTTCCCTGACCTTCTCAACCATCTTCGACATGACATCACCGGCCTTCCCTTCTATGAGGATATCCGCGCGGGAGTCATAGGGGGTGTCGCCGATGTTGACAATAATGAGCCCTGCGCCTGCCTCCTTGGCGTAAGCCGGCATCAGGGCCGCCGGATGGACGACGAGGGAAGACCCCACAACGAGGAACAGATCGCACCGCATGGAGTGTTCCGTCGCAGCGTTCAGCACGTCGGGGGGGAGCATCTCTCCAAAAAACACGACATCGGGTTTGAGGGTGCCGTGACATTTTTCACACTCGGGCACCTCGACCCCTCCCTTTAGTATCTCCCTGATCTGTTCCACGGTGTATCGTTCATCGCAGTCCAGACATCTGATCCACTGCATGTTGCCGTGCAGTTCGAAGACCCTGTCCGGGGAGTTTCCCGCCTTCTGGTGGAGATTGTCGATATTCTGCGTGATGATACAATCAAGCCTCCCCATTCCCTCCAGCTGTGCGATTGCATAGTGGCCCCTGTTCGGTTTGACGCTGGAAAACAGGTCCCCCTCTATCAGTATCTTCCACTGTTTCCTGCGGGTCTCCCTGCTGCTGAGGAACTTCTGTATGGTAAAGTCGTCGGGGTCGAATCGTGTCCAGATCCCCCCCGGTCCCCGGAAATCGGGGATTCCGGATTCGGTACTGATGCCGGCGCCGGTGAACACCACCAGGCTCCGGGATGCCAGGATCATCTCTGCCGCCGCCGCAATCTTCGCGTCAAGATCGCCCACAACCATCGTTTTTCTCCCGTTTGTTTTTTCAGAGTGCCTTGCACCGTGGCCAAGTGGTCACTGCTTGAGGCCGTACTTCTTCAGTTTGTATCGGAGCGTTCGCTCGGTAATTCCAAGGATTTCCGCGGCCCGTGTCTGGTTGTTTCCGGTCTCCTCCAGGGCCTGCTCTATCCTCTTGCGCTCCAGGGACTCGATCTCGTCCTTGAGGGCTCCCCCCTCTTTATGTCCGGTGAAGTGGTCGTGGGAGATATCTTCGAACGGCAGGTCTTTTATGGATATAACATGGTCCCGTGCTATGACTACCGCCCTCTCTATGATATTTTCCAGTTCCCTCACGTTTCCCGGATAATCGTATTTCAGGAGGGTATCCATGGCCTCGCTGCTCAGACCCTCTATCTCCTTATCGTTCTCTGAGGAAAATTGTTTTGTGAAATATTCTATCAACAAGGGGATATCCCCTCTCCGATCCCTGAGAGGAGGAACGGTCATGGAAACCACATTCAGCCGGTAGTAAAGATCATCCCTGAAGGACCCCTCTTTTACCCGCTCTTCGAGATTCCGGTTTGTCGCGCTGATTATCCTGACATCCGCCTTTATGGTCTGGTTTCCACCCAATCGCTGAAATTCCCGCTCCTGGAGAAACCGGAGGAGTTTCACCTGGACGGGGGGGGAAAGTTCTCCGATCTCGTCGAGGAACAGGGTTCCCCCATCCGCCTCTTCAAACCGTCCTATCCTCCGCGCCGTTGCCCCGGTGAACGCCCCCTTTTCATGGCCGAAGAGCTCGCTCTCCAGGAGGGTTTCGGGGATGGCACCGCAATTGACCACAATCATCGGTTTTCCCGAGCGCGGACTTGTCGTATGGACCAATCGTGCGAAGAGCTCCTTGCCGGTTCCGCTCTCTCCCTGTATCAGGACCGTCGTGCGGCTTGACGCGACCCTTCCGGCCATATTGACGATCGCTTCCATGCCGGGATCCTTGTAGATAATCTGCCCCGCGGATATCTCCTTCTTCCACAGTTTCTTGCGGAGGATCTCGTTTTCCCTGATGAGGGTCTGCCTCTCCGCGATTCTATCAACAAGGATTATCAATTCGTCCAAGTCGATGGGCTTGGGAATATAGTCCACGGCGCCAAGCTTCATGGCGTCAACCGCCGTCTCTATCGTGCCGTACGCCGTCATCATCACGACACTAATCTCCGGATTGATACTCTTGATCTTCTTCAGGACCTCTATCCCGTTCATCCCCGGCATCTTGAAGTCGAGGAGGAGCAGATCGAAATGGCCGTCCCGCACCTGCTGCACTGCGGCGGCACCATCTTCGGCCTCCGCAACCCTGTGTCCTTCCCCGGCGAGGAAATCCTTCAGCATCTCCCTCTGTGACTGGCCGTCTTCAACAACCAGTATGTTCAATTTATCCATTACTCAGCCCCTGTTCCCCTGCCTGTCACGGGGAGCAGAACATCAAAGGTTGTTCCGACGCCAACCTCGCTTTCAACGAGAATCTCTCCCCCGTGTCCCCGTATGATCTCGTGCGCCAGGGCCAGTCCGAGCCCCAGCCCCTTTTCCTTCGTCGTATATTCCGGATCGAATATGTGATCCATCTCGTCGGATGTCAGTCCGCACCCGGTATCCGATATCTTGATGCTTACCATGCCCTTTCCGTTTGGCGTGGTAGAGATGGAAATAGTCCCCTGTCCCGAAATCGCCTCCATCGCGTTCTTCAGGAGATTGTAGAAGGCCTGCCGCAATTTGTCCACATCCATCGGTATGATCAGGTGGTCGTTTTGCCAGATGGTCTTTATGGCAATCCCCTTGAGATCGGCCTCTTCCCGTATGAGACTGGCCATCCGTTCCAGTACCGTTGTGATGGACTGATTACTAAACTCCAGTCGGCGGCTTCGGGAAAAGATGACGAACTCCTCTACGATCCTGTTCAGCCGTTTGATCTCATCACGGATAATGCCGGTGATGTGGTGAAACCCCTTTTTCTTTTCTTCCCCGTCGGGAGAATATTCGCGCCGGATTCTCTGGCTGGCCATACTGATCGCGTTCAGGGGATTGCGAATTTCATGGGCTACTCCGGCCGCGAGTTGCCCTAGGGCGGAGAGCTTTTCAGCCTGCTGGAGACGCTTCCCCATTTCCTCCATCCTGAGCGAATATTTTTTCTGGTTGAGGTAAATGGCAAACATCGACAGGATACCTATCGCCATGATGAAGATCATGGAGATGATCATCCTGTTCCTGTTTTCCCGCAGGATCTTGTCGCTGCTCTCGCGGTTCAGACCCAGACGGGCGAATCCTGCGACCTTACCGTCGAGGCGTACAGGAACGGTAATATCGAGAAGCTCGGCCCCGCCGGACGTCACCCTGCGGCTTGCCTTCTCCAGTTTTGCTTTCAGCACATCGAGGGCAATGGCATCAATCACTTTGAGCTCTTCCCGAACAGTGCCCGCCTGGCCCAGCACCTTGCCGTGTTCGTTTATGACGATGAGATAGGTCAACCCTTGCCCAAGGCCGACATCTTCAATGGCCTTTTTTATGGCGATCTTCCTGCTCCAGTATCTCAGTCCCACATTGTCGAGGGCCATCAGTATGGTACCGCTGCCGTCCTTGCGGCGAAGAGCGATATACCCTATTTCGTTGAGCTTACCAAACTTGTTAAAGAGGTCTATGATCAGGTCCTTGCCACCGGTCATCTCCTGGTTCGTCTCGGGGAGAATCTCCGTCATAAATTCTCTGCTCTTGAAGACTATCTTGCCGCGCTCATCGAGGACGGCAATAAGCCACAGGTTTTCACGCTCGGCAAGCTCTCTCAGGTTGTCCTCGTCGAGGTGTTTGGCCTTCCACTGGGCGTCAATGTCACGCGCCAGGGCCACGAGTCCCTTGACGAGGGCCTTTTGAGGGGAGAACTCCTCATCGCTGAGGGGGACAAAGGCGTTTCCGCTTTCTTCCTTGTCCTCTTTGAGGGTCTGGTAGAGGTAGGCGAGGTTCTCCTGGGCCACGTTTTCCACGGTCGTGATGATATCAAGCCCCCTGTTTTCCATAAAGCGTACCAGTGTTTTGTCGAGACGTCCCAGGTCCATGATCCCCATAACCAGTATGAGGGAAAGGAAGAGGAACATGAAAAGGGCCACGATCAGAGGCCGCAGAAAGGTCCCCTTATGTTTTGGCGATTCACTGTGCCACGTTATATCTTTCGGAAATTTCATTGTTATTGTCTCCGGATGCGCGTCCCTTCGGCCATGCACCTCGATGTGATTTATCTTGAGTACAACCCCCCCCGTGGGGTGTGTCGACAGATGTCCGCCGGACGATCCAGATCGTTTAGGCAAATCTTATACCACAACTTATGCCGTTAGAATAGCTCGAAAAACCGGCACTCGACAATCTTGTCGAATTTTATCAGGGGCGCACTGGAAAGAAACGCCTCGTTTTTATTTGATTTTGTAAAAATCACCGTTACAGTTTCGACATTTCTTTCCACAGAGAGGATCGCTGACCGGGGGTGATTTTCTCCTTATACCTTTGAATATCGACCAGTTATAAGTTCAGGCATAAAAAGTGCATAGCTAGACAGACAATGATGCTGGAAAAGCCCTCCTGTTTTTCTGGCTTAAACCCTTGTGGAGAAGAACCTGCGGCCCCCACCTCCTGGAGGCCGCAGGCTCATAAATTCTCGATCTTCAGCCAATGTCACCCCCCTGATTCCCCAGTCCAATTCCTTCAGTCGTGCCGTATTGCGAGTGTTTAAGACAAAGACCCGTTTCCCTGTCACACAATTCCCCCACCCTTATATAATTCGGTTGACACATATCGCCTGAACATATAGAACTTGCTGGTATCTGGCGGAAAAAATAAATAAGGAGCGGTTTATGAAAACGCGCGTAACTGAACTTTTCGGCATCAAATATCCCATCATGCTGGCCGGAATGAGTTGGATCAGCATACCTGAAATGGTGGCGGCCGTCTCCAATGCCGGTGGCCTGGGCATCCTGGCAACAGGGCCCCTGAGCGCACAGGAGACAAGAGAAAGCATCCGAAAGGTACGAGACCTCACCGACAAGCCGTTCGGCGCGAATGCGACCCTTCTCTTCCCGGGGGCAAAGGAAAACGCAAAGGTCCTTCTGGAGGAAGAGGTCCCCGTCATCAATTTTTCCCTCGGCAAGGGGGATTGGATAGTGAACGCTGCCCACAAATACGGGGGAAAGGTTATCGCCACCGTTGTTAATGAACAGCATGGACTTGCAGCGCAGAGACAGGGAGCCGACGGTCTCGTTGTCACTGGGTATGAAGCGGCCGCGCATGGAGGTGACGCGACCTCTCTGGTGTTAATCCCCAGCGTGGTGGATGCGGTCAACATTCCCGTCATAGCAGCGGGCGGTTTTGCAGACGGCAGGGGGCTGGCAGCCGCTCTGGCGCTCGGGGCGGAGGGCATCTCTATGGGGACGCGCCTGATGGCCACGAAGGAAAGCGGACTCCACAACAGCTACAAAAATCTCTCACTTGAGAAGGGGATTAACGACACCATCTACGGGGAGTATTTTGACGGTCTGGGGTGCCGTTCACTGAAGACCCCCGCGGCTGTGAAGGCATACCGGAAAGGGTTTATGGGGATGCCGGATTTCCTCGCCGCGCTCGGCAATTCCCGGGACATTGCGAAGATGCTGAACCTTCCGTATTACAAACTCTTCATCGGCGTTCTTGCCTCTGGAGTGAAGAACTCCGTTATGATGGCCTATCTCGCGAATGCCTTTAAGGCGATAAGCCTGGCGACGGAAGAAGGGGACATGAGCAAGGGCGTGCTTACCGTGGGGCAGGCCACCGGTCTTCTCCACGACATACCCACGGTGGCTGAACTGTTTGAGCGGATGGCGCAGGAGGCACGTGAGGTCGAGAAAAGGCTCTCCACCGTTTTTGAGTAAGGGTTCGCGACGGCAAAAAGGGGTTGCAGACTACAGCCTGTAACCCCTTTTATCTTCAACATGGTGGAGCTGGACGGGATCGAACCGACGACCTCTTGAATGC
Source organism: Syntrophales bacterium (assembly GCA_030655735.1). Classification (GTDB taxonomy): domain Bacteria; phylum Desulfobacterota; class Syntrophia; order Syntrophales; family UBA2210; genus UBA6078. The sequence goes on from JAUSPK010000083.1 coordinate 6,435, forward strand.
CATTCAAGCGCTCTCCCAACTGAGCTACAGCCCCGTGAACAGGGGAGAGACCTAACATACGGTTCAGAGAAATGTCAATACAATTTTCTTGACAATTCAAGGTGCAACTATATAATCACCCGCCAAGCCGGAGTGGTGAAACTGGTAGACGCAGGGGACTCAAAATCCCCCGGACGCAAGTCCATCTCGGTTCGATTCCGAGCTCCGGCACCAGAAAAATCAAAAAAGGGGGGGCTGCTTGGAGAGGCTGCGCCCCTTTTTTCGTTAACCCGCAGACAGAAGGCGGCCTGCCGGGATCTGAGGAATCGATTATGAGTGAGACGACAGGGATCGACGAGTTCTATGATCGCGCGGACGAATACATGCGCGAGGGACGCTACGAGGAAGCGATCGAGCTGTACCTCAAGCTGGCTGACGTGCACCCTGAAAACGATTCGATCGTCATGTCACTGGCCTGGGCCTACCGGGACAGCGGAAGGGTACCCGATGCCGTACGCTGTCTGGAGGACCTTCTGGAAAAAGAACTGGGGAGGAAGATCTTCACCGGTTTTGCCTTTGATGAACTGGTCCGGATATACCGGGAGGAAGGCAACTATAAACGCCTTGTTGCCATCTGTGAAGCGGCGGTTGCCGTTCAGCCCGACGATGTCGCCCTCCTGACCACCCTCGGAGACGCGTATCTGGGAGCGGGCAAGTCGGACAGGGCCGTCGAGGTTTTTACGATGCTCACAGAGATGGAATCAGATGCCCCGGTGCTTTTCTGCCGCCTCGGGGATGCCCTCATCGCGGCCGGAGACTGCGACGGAGCTGAAGGTGCCTATGAAAGGGCAATCTCGGTAGAGCCGTCGGATGCGCCCCGATTTTACAGCACTCTGGGAAGCTCCCTTTCCAAGGCGGGGGAGCATGACCGCGCAAAGAAGGCCCTGCAAAGATCGCTGGAAAGTAACCCCGATCAGCCCTTCGTCCATTGCAGCCTCGGCGATGTATTCATCAGACAGGGGAAACTGGCCGACGCCGCGATGGCATATGAAGAAGCGGTTAGGCTCGATCCGGTCTCCGCGGGGGGATATTACAACCGTCTGGGGAACATGCTTGCCGGCGAGAACCATCATGCCATGGCGATAGAGGCCTTTGAAAAGGCCGTTGCGGCGGATCCGTGTAACCCCTTTTACTGTCTCAGCCTTGTGAAATCGTGCGAGATGGAAGGCCTTCACGAGAAGGCCAGGGCGATATACGAGAAGGCACAATCACTGGGTGTGTTTTCCTGATGGAGCTGCTGGCTTCCGCCAACAATTGCTTGACATATTCTCTTTATATGGGATATTGAGTTTCACCTAACGGCGTTTCAATGGGGATGTAGCTCAGCTGGGAGAGCGCGGCGTTCGCAATGCCGAGGTCAGGGGTTCGAGCCCCCTCATCTCCACCATTTTTCACGGGGAGGCTTTTATCGGCACCGCTCCGGCGCACATGTCAAAAGCTATTATACAAAAGGAGGATTGTTCCATGGGTAAGAAATTTCTTTGGGCTCTTATTTTGTTGGTGGCCATCGCTATTGCAGGCGGCATTTATTATTTTAAGGAGGAACCGGCATCCGCAAAGGTATACATCAATGGTATCGATGCCAACTTTCCACCCTTTGCCTACGTTGACAAAGACGGTGTTCCGGACGGGTTTGATGTAAAGTCCGTCGATTGGATCGCGAAAGAAATGGGTTTCACGGTCAAGCACCAGCCGATGGACTGGGACGGGATTATCCCCAGCCTGGTTGCGAAGAAGATCGACATGGTAGCCTCCGGTATGAGCATCACCGACAAGAGAAAAGAGCAGGTCAATTTTACCGTTCCCTACTGGAAGATTGCCCAGGTGATCGTGGCTCCGGCGGATTGCACCAAGTCGGTGGATGAACTGCTGTCGGGCGGAAACAAGGTCGGTGTTCAGAGGGGTACCACGGAAGCGAACTGGATAAAGGAAAACCTGATCGCCAAGGGAAAAGACTTTGAGCTCGTGGAATACGACTCGGCACCCCTCGCGATTGAGGATATTCTGAACGGCCGTATCGTCGGGGCCGCCATGGATGACGCCCCCGCGAAAGACGCCATGAGAAAGAAACCCGTCAAGATTATGGGGACATTCGGTATGGCCAGTGAGGACTTCGGATATGCCGTTCGCAAGGAAGACACCGAACTTCTCAACATGATGAATGCGGGGCTCGAAAAGCTGATGGCTTCTCCCTACTGGTGGGAGTTAAAGGAAAAATACAAACCATAATGGATGTCGCGTCCATTAGACGCTCGCATACATGGTCTTTTATGGAAGGCATCAGGGGGTATCCTGGTGCCTTCCCCGTTTTATAACGTGAGGAATTGAATGGCGGAAAGTCTGGTTATACTATACGGCGCCCTGCCCTATCTCCTCCGGGGATCGCTGGTTACCATAGCGGTCGTCGCGGGGGCGATGATGATCGGCGTGGTTGTGGGTATTAGCCTTGCCGTTGGACAGGTCTACGGCGGCAAGTGGCTGCGCCGTATGATAGCCGTGTATGTATGGTTTTTCCGCGGCGTACCCTTGCTCGTCCTCCTCTTCCTCTTCTACTTCGGCCTGTTTTCCCTCCTGCATATCAACCTTTCGGCGTTTACCGTTTCCGTCATTGTCCTGGGGCTGATCAGTGCGGCCTACCAGTCGCAGATATTCCGGGGCGCGATCATGTCCCTCCCTGAGGGACAGTTGAAGGCTGCGCGCGCCCTCGGCATGAGCGACAGGAAGGCAATCCCGCTGATTATCCTCCCGCAGGCCCTTCGCCTGTCCATCCCGGGGTGGTCGAATGAATACTCCATCGTCCTGAAGGATTCAGCGGTTGCCTACGCATTAGGGGTTATGGAGATGATGGCCCGCGCGCATTTCGTCGCATCGAGGACCTATGAACATCTCCCCCTGTACTTTGCGGCGGGTGTTATGTTCCTGATCCTGACCTATCTGGGGACCAAGGGACTCCGGATACTGGAAGAGAAGGTACGGATCCCGGGGTATTCCTCATAAGGATTTTTATATGACTGATACAATTCCCATTCTCAGAATCGAACACATGACGAAGTGGTACGGCGACAAGGAGGTGCTCAAGGATGCCTCTCTGTCGCTCAACAAGGGGGAGCTCAAGGTCCTTATCGGGCCGTCCGGGGGAGGAAAGAGCACCTTTCTCCAGTGCATCAACTTCCTGATCAAGCCGAACAGGGGGCGCATATGGCTTGACGGGAGGGAGATACTGCGCGCCAAGGGAAAAGAGCTCTATGACTACCGCCAGAAGGTGGGGATGATATTCCAGGATTTTAACCTCTTTGATCACCTGACGGCCCTTCACAACGTTCAGATAGGCCTGGTACGGGTCAAGGGCTTGAGCAGGACCGAGGCGAAAGAGAGGGCCGTCCTTGAACTGGACAGGGTCGGACTCAAGAGCTACATGAATCAGTATCCTGCCGAACTTTCCGGGGGGCAGAAGCAGCGTGTCTCGATCGCGCGCGCCCTCGCCATGGACCCGGAGATCATGCTCCTCGACGAGCCGACGTCGGCCCTCGACCCGGAACTGATATCGGAGGTCCTGGATGTCATACGGGCCCTGAGGTCAAACGGCATGACGATGATCATGTCGACGCACCATATAGGATTTGCGAGCGAACTGGCGGATGAGCTCATCTTTTTGGAGGATGGTTCCATTGTTGAGACGGGTCCTCCGGAGAAGATACTGTATCGGGCCGAGTGTGCCCGGACCAGGGAATTCTGCTCCAAGATAACTGAGATGTACGGAAATTCCTCTTCCTGATTATGAGAGAACTCTTTTTCTTCCAACCGGACGTCGTATCCGCCCTTATGAAGGGGTTATGGGTCAGCGTCCAGCTGATCGCTCCGTCCGCCGTCTTCGGCGTCATCATAGGGTTCACCATCGGGGCGCTGCGGGTGTACGGAAACGCCTTTATCAAGGCGGTCGCTAATGGCTACGTCCTCATTTTCCGGGGATTTCCCCTCGTTGTCCAGCTCTTCATATGGTATTTCGGTCTCCCCTATATCGGGATCTATCTGCCCCCCTTTGTCGCCGCGGTGCTCGGATTCTCCCTGTGCAGCGGGGCCTACCAGTCGGAATATGTGCGCGGTGCCTTCCTCTCCGTCAAGACGGGGCAGACGATGGCAGCTCGGGCGCTCGGTTTTTCAAATATCAAGATGATCCTCTTCGTCACCCTCCCCCAGGCATTCCGTCGGGCGCTTCCGGGGTGCGGGAACGAGATCATCTACCTGATAAAATATTCGTCATTGGCCTACATGATAACCTGCATCGAACTGACCGGCCAGGGGAAGATCATCGCCTCCGACAGCTTCCGGTACACCGAGACCTTCATGGTGATCGGGGCCGTCTACCTCGTCCTGACCTCGGCCGCGGCCTGGCTTCTCCGTCGTCTGGAGGACCGGCTCCACATTCCCGGTTTTGAGCAGTACGGCTAGACAGGGTTGATACCATGCCCGCATACACATCCATAAATTCGGAAATTCTCAGCAAAATCAAAGAGGCCGTCGGCACCGACGCGGTCATTCAGGACCCTGAAAAACTGATCGAATTCGGAAAGGACGCGGCGGAAGACGCGCACATCCCCGATCTTGTTGTTGAGGCGACCTCGGCGCGGCAGATCCAGAAATTGCTGCGTCTGGCAAACAGGCACTGCTTCCCCGTCACCCCTCGGGGCCTGGGCACCGGTCTGGCGGGGGGATCGGTTCCGCTGTTCGGCGGCGTTCTGCTCTCACTCGCGAAGATGAACCGCATCCTTGCCATAGAGCAAGACAACCTGATCGCGGTGGTGGAACCGGGCGTCGTCACGCTCGACCTCCAGAATGCCGTGAAGGAGAAAGGCCTCTTCTATCCCCCCGATCCCGCGAGCCTGGACACCTGCTCCATCGGCGGCAATGCCGCCACGAACGCCGGAGGTCCTGCCTGCGTAAAATACGGCACCACCCGGGACTACATCCTCGGGCTTGAAGCGGTGCTCCCATCGGGCGAGATCATCAAGGCCGGTGTGCGAACGAGAAAGGGGGTGGTCGGCTACGACCTGCGCCACCTGCTCCTCGGCTCGGAGGGAACGCTGGGCGTCCTCACGAAACTGATCCTGAAACTGATACCCCTTCCACAGGCCATAACCACAATGGTCGCCTTCTTTCCTAAACTTACCTCCGCCATGGAGTCGGTCACCGCCATGCTGATCCGGGGACACGTCCCCTGCGCCGTTGAGTTCCTTGATGACCGGTGCCTGGAGATAACGAAAGACATGCTCCCCTTCAAGGAGGCACAATCGGCGAAGGCCATGCTCATTATCGAAACGGACGGCGTCCAGGATGTCATAGAAAGGCAAATGGAGGCCATCGGGGAGATTTGCTTGGAGTGTAGCGCGACCGACGTTATCATGGCCCCCGACTCCCTCAAGAGGGCCAGGATCTGGGAGATACGCCGGGCGGTCTCTCTGCGGATTGAAGAGCGCTTTCCGCTCTTCCTCCACGAGGACGTCGTTGTCCCCATCGGAAAGATCGCCGAGCTGGTCGGCGGCCTGCGCGGACTCGAAGAGATGTACGGGATGAATGTCTACTCCTACGGTCATGCCGGAGACGGGAACATCCACGTGAACATCACCGCCGAAGATCCGAAGAACCGAGACCGGATAGAGGAAGGAATCAAAGACCTGCTGCGCAAAGTCCTTTCCATAGGCGGGACCATCTCCGGCGAACACGGAATCGGGATCGCCAAGAAGCGCTTCCTCTCGATGGAACTCTCTGCGGAAAGCATCCGCATCCAGAAGGCAATCAAAGATATCTTCGACCCCAACCAGATACTCAACCCCGGCAAGATATTCGAGTAGACGGCAATAATCCAAACCTTGCTTTTCCCGAAGGCGTGCATAAATTACAATCGCTACGCACTTTCAAACAAACTTTCGAAAGGAAAAAACCATGAGCACAACGGACCAGAATCTTCAGGAGGCGTTCGCGGGAGAATCGCAGGCAAACAGAAAATATCTGGCCTTTGCGAAACAGGCGGATAAGGAGGGGTACCCCCACGCTGCAAAGCTTTTCAGGGCCGCGGCAGAGGCCGAGACGGTGCATGCCCACGCCCATCTGAAGGCCCTGGGCGGGATACACAACACGCCTGAAAATTTAGAAGAGGCGGTCGCGGGGGAGCTCCACGAATTCAAGTCGATGTACCCCGGGATGATCGAAACCGCCAAAGAAGAGGGGAACAAGGCGGCGGAAAGAAGCTTCACGTACGCCAATGCGGTCGAGGAGGTCCACGCGGGGCTATATCAGAAGATGCTCGACAACCTTGATAAGCCCTCTGATGTTGGCTGCTATTATGTCTGCTCGGTATGCGGCTACACCCATGAAAACGAGGCACCGGAGACCTGCCCGGTCTGCGGCGCGAAACAGAAGGCATTTTCCAGGGTGGATTGAGAAAGAATTGTTACACCAGGGAAAGCAGGCATGAGATCGGCTCCGACCATATCCTTAACACCGGCAGCGTTTTCTATTGAAAGGACCGAATCAGGTCGGAGTACGATTGATAAACCATATTGATCGTACTATTGTAATACGCAATAGATCGATGGAGGCCACTGGCATGCAAACGGTAACCGTGTCACCAAAATATCAGGTCGTTATACCAAAAAAGGTGCGGGAAACGTTGAATCTTCGACCCGGTCAAAAGCTGCAGGTTGTGGAATATGACGGGCGGATCGAGTTAATACCGGAACGAGATATGAAGGAATTTCGCGGATTCCTCAAAGGCATCAATACTGAGTTTAAACGAGAGAAAGACAGAGTATAAATATCGTCAAGGCGAAAAAGCCATCCGTCAATCTCAAGAACGATCCCGCCCCTGCAAGATATTTCAGTAACGCTTAACACGCCTGCGGAAAACCGCATTCCCTGAAACTCCTTGACATTTTTTACAAAAGTCGTATCATCCAACCGTTGCGTTCACTCAGACACGATTCATAACCGGGTTTGCTTCTTTCAACACTGAAAAGAGGAACCTATGGACAGATGATACCAGAACCCCGTTTTCACACAGAGACGGGGTTTTTGTTTCCGGGGCGCATTAGAATAAAAGGCCTACCCCTATTTAACCAGTCCCATTTTCAGCAGAGGCTAAGTCAATGAGCCAATTAATTACCTGCATCAACCTAGCTAAAATCGGTATATTTCTAAACCTAATCGGGACGATCCTGGTAGCATTTTCTTTTGGTAAAAATCTTGAAGAAGCTCACCAAATAAACAATAACGGCAAGAAAGTTTATCTGGCATCATTTTTATATCCTAAACTTTTTTATATTGGCTTAATTTCATTAGCCATAGGCTTTGTATTGCAATTGTTTTAACCACCGCTTTCACCAGACAAGCTGAATTTGAAATTGGAAATATGGGGACACTCCCCATATTAAATCCCTTTCAGCTTTCTAGTTCAAACCGGGCGCACTCCCCTTCAAGATACCACCGTCCCCTTGACCCGCCTTCAATATATGGTGGATTTCAAATGAAATTCATGATAGGGCGCTATCGAAGGTAGGTAAAAACTGAACGTGGGTCAGTCCTTTTATGAAAATTGGTTACTATAACCAGAAAAAACATATAACTAGAGGAGGTACAGTATGTCGTTGAACCCATTGGTTGATTCTCGTGATGTCCGGTTTGTTCTTTTTGAACTGCTGGAGCTGGAAAAATTGAATCGGTACGATAACTTCCAGGATTTCGACCGCTCCGTTTACGAAGACACCCTGGAGCTTGCGGAAAAGATCGCCCTCGAGTTGTACTATCCGTCCAATGCCGACGGGGACCAGATAGGGCTCAAGTACGATGCCAAGGAGCACACCGTCACCGTGCCCGAATCGTTCCACAAGGGATTCCAGGCATACGTCGAAGCGGGTTTCCACATCCTGGCCTTTCCTCAGGAAGTAGGCGGGGTGGGCATCCCCTCCACTATCTCAATGGCGGCCGCAGAGTATTTTAACGCGGGCAACACGGCACTGACCATGTACGGCGGTTCGATCACCGGTGCGATGGCCCTCATTCTGGCCTTCGGTTCCGAAGAACTGAAAGCAATGTTTCTCCCCAAACTGTTCGAGGGGGCGTGGGGCGGAACCATGTGCCTGACCGAGTCGGGCGCCGGCTCCGACGTGGGGGCACTCAAGAGCAAGGCGGTCGAGCAGGCCGACGGCACCTATCTCATTACCGGCCAGAAGATCTTCATCAGCAACGGCGATAGCAACATGACCGAGAACATCATCCATCCGGTGCTGGCCAGGATAGAAGGCGATCCGGCAGGGACGAAAGGTATCTCCATCTTTATCGTTCCGAAATACCTGGTCAATCCGGACGGCTCCCTGGGCGAGCGCAACGATATGTTCTGCGCCGGCATAGAGCACAAGATGGGGCTCAAGGGGAACGCCACCTCGACGCTGAGTTTCGGCGATAATGGCAAGTGCGTCGGCTATCTTCTGGGGGAAGAGCGCCAGGGCATGCCGATCATGTTTCATCTCATGAATTCGGCCCGCATCCATACGGGTGTTCAGGCCGCGGCCTGTTCCAGCGCCGGCTATATGCATGCCGTAACCTACGCCCGCACCAGGATTCAGGGCGCCCATGTCACCCAAA
>JAUSPK010000086.1 GCA_030655735.1 Syntrophales bacterium
GTTCGATGCTGTTAGCCAGGCACGACTTCATAAAGGCGTGATGTTCGGGGTTTCCCCGATACTCTTTGCCATTGTCACTTTAGAACTGTTCAATCGTATAGGGGCATTCCTCCAGTACCTGCTCCAGAAAAGCCTTTGACGAGTTCTGGGTCTTGTCTGGAAGAATGGCAGCGTACAGATCCCTGGAGAAGTCATCAATGGCCACAAAGAGATATTCTCGACGTTCCAGAGCTTTCTGCCCTTCCAGAAGGGGTAATCGCTTGGTGTCTCCATGAAGCATCTGACCGGGATAATCCTTGTTGTAACGTTTGGCCTGTTTCTTTAAACGCTCCTCAATCTGTTTCTCGATCTTTGACAGACGCTTGATCCCATACCGAAGACAGGTGAATCGCTTGTTCCTGCTGCTGTGGATCGTGAAATCTTGTTTCCGGCCTCGCTGAATAATCTTGTAAATCGTCGGTCGGGAAACATGATACGAAACCGCAAGATCACTTACCTTTCGATTCTCTTTGTGATAGGAATCATAAACCTCTTGTCTCTGGATCGGCGTTAAACGGGTTTTCTTGTGTATGACCATTTAGGGTTTCCTCCTTCTTAGTATCTTATCGCTCATCTTACGAATAGGAAATCCCGAAACTGTAAATAACGCTACTTTATCTCACAGGTTATATGAAACCTTTGTCGAGTGGGGAGTGGTGCGTAGAGAGGTAATCGCCGCTGCCGAAGCCGGCAGGAGGGAGGAGGCCGTACGCATCGCCACAACAAAAAGCGCGGAGTATGCGGATTCCCTGAGCCAATCCGCACGGCAACTGGTCGCCTTTGCCACAGGGAGGGCGGAGGATCTTCAGAGGGAGTCACTTCGAGAAGAGAGGATATCGATCGTGGTGATTGTGTTTCTGTTGGCGATCATCATGTCCCTTTCTCTGGCAATAGCGGTCTATGTCATAGGAAATCTCCGGAAAGATCAGGTGGAGCTTGCCCGTCATCTGTATCTGGTCGATCAGAATGTACTGGTTTCTTCTCTGGATAAGGAGGGAATTGTGCAGGACATCAGCAGCGCGATGTGCAGGCTCCTCGGGGTTACACAGGAAGAGATCATCGGCACAAGAACCAATTTCTTTGTGGATGAAGGCGATAAAGAACTGTTGGAGCAGATAGCGCGAACACTCAAGACAGGAAAAGAGTGGAGGGGAACCTTTAAGAGAATGGATGGTGAAGGCAATGTCCTGTGGCTTCATTCAACAATCTATCCCGTTCTTGACCAGTCGTATGCTGTTTCAGGATATAACAATATTATTGAGGATGTAACCGACAAAAAAGCGATTGAAGAGCTCTCTCTGAGAGACAGACTGACAGGGTTGCATAACCGTAGATATTATGAAGACAATATTGAAGCAGTAATAAAAACAGCCCGCAGGGAGAAAAAGGACCTGACCCTTGCCATCATGGACATCGACTTCTTCAAAAACTATAATGACAACTACGGCCACCCCGCCGGAGATCAGGTACTTTTCCAGGTCGCGAATGTCTTTAAAAAACTGCTCAACAGGCCTACGGACCACGCCGTGAGGGTCGGCGGCGAAGAATTCTGTTTATGCTTCACCGGTTCAGACAGGGAAAAATCCATTAAATTTCTGGAGGAGATCAGGGGCGAGATAGAGGCGTTGAAGATCAAACACGAATACAGCGATGTGCACCCGTATGTCACCGTTTCAGCGGGTGCCGTTGTCAGTTTCGGGAGTGATATCCCCGACAAGGAACGGCTTTACCGGCAGGCGGATGAGGCGCTTTACAAGGCGAAGAAAAAGAGAAATACACTGGTAGTAGCCTGAAATACGGGGTCAGGCATCCCGCCTGACCCCACTCTTCTCTGAAATTATTTGACAAATTCCGGCGAGGCGACGGTGCAGCCCCCGTCCATGAGTATCGTGTCACCCGTCGTGTAGCTCGATGCGTCCGATGCCAGGTAAATGACCGCCCCTACCATCTCGTCGGGTTCGCCGATCCTGCCGAGAGGGACAGCCTTCGCCATCTCGGCCTTTTCCGCCTTGGCCTGTTCCTCGGGGAGGTGAGCCCAGTGAGAGTCGAGCATCTTCGTGGTGATCGGTCCGGGGGCTATGGCATTCGCCCTGATATTGAACGGGGCCAGCTCAAGGGCCATCGACTTGGTCGCCATGATAACGGCGGCCTTTGAAATCGAATAGATCCCCACGTAGGGTTCCGGCTTATACCCGTCCATCGAGGCCGTATTGATAATGGAACCGCCCCCCTGTTCCTTCATGATGCGTGCCACGGCCTGGCTCATGAAGTAGAGCCCCTTCAGATTGAGGTTCATGATGGTATCCCAGAGACGTTCTTCGTTATCCAGGATCGTTCCCATTGCCGGTGTACAGCCCGCGTTATTGACCAGTATGTCGATCCTCCCGAATTCCTTCATCACGGAATCCACCAACGGCTTGATGCTGTCCATCTTTCCGATGTGGGCCGCGATGGGCATGGCCTTCCTGCCCAGTTTCCGTATCTCCGCGGCGACCTCCTCAAGATCCGGCAACTTCCTGCTTGTTACGACAACGTTGGCCCCCGCCTCTGCCAGGCCAAGGGCGATTGCCCGTCCGATCCCTCTGCTTCCGCCGGTGACGATCGCCACCTTTCCTTCAAGAGAAAAACGCGATAAATCTGTCATAGTGTAACCTCCATTCATTATATGTGTTTGATAGACAATAGATATGTTCTGAAAGTGGAGTCCCCTGCCCACAGCGCGGGCAGGGAGGGACGCTCCCGGTCAAAGTCAGACAATATAGGGGATGCTCCTACTTTGAAGATTCGACGTACTCCACAATCTTTTTCGCCAGCGTGTGTATCGTTTCCTCGAATTTGACCTCATCCTTCTCCAGCAGTGTCAACCTGAATCCCGGAAGGGAGGTAAAGAATGATGTCAACGGGACCATGCAGATCCCCGTGGCTCCGAGGAGATAGTACACGAACCGCTTGTCGTTCTCTATGTTGGCGTTCGTTATCTCCTCCACGTAGGTCTTTATGGGCGCGTTCTTTATGCGCAGCTTCTGCTTGTCGTTGAGCACCGCCTCGTTGAACACGACCGTCATGTAGAAGGCCCCGTTTGTCCTGTTCACCACGATATAGGGGACATCCTTGAGAATATTGTACGCTATGTTGGAGAGCCTCTCGTAATGCCTGATCCTGGTGTCCAGGTAGTTCTGATACTCGGGGTGGGTCATGATCTTAGGTATGGACATCTGCGGGAGTGTCGTGGAGCACACCTCGGACATCTTCTGCGTTAGTATCGCTCCTATGTACCTCGCGAATATCTCATCCTTGTCGGCGTTGTACACCTCTATCCACCCGCACCGTCCCCCGGGCCAGGGGAATTCCTTCGATATCCCCTTCATACTGATCCCGGGCACGTCACCGATAATGTCCGAGAGGGGGAGGGTCTTGTAGCCGTTGTACAGGATATTCCGGTACGTCTCATCGAAGATGAGGAAGAGGTCATATTTTTGAGCAATTTCCACGATCCTCCTGAGGCTCTCTTCGGGATAGACGAAGCCGGTCGGGTTGTCGGGATTGATGACAAGGATGCCGACGATACTGTCGTGACTCTTCACCTTCCGCTCGAGTTCCGCGATGTCCGGATGCCAGTTGTGATAAGGGTTCATCCGGTAGGTGTTCGGCGGAAAGGAGGCGTGGTGAATCTCCGCGAGAAGATGGGTGGAATAGGTCGGTTCCGGCATGATGATCCGGGCATCGATTCGTATGGAGCTGTATGCCCTGGCGATCGCGTCGCCGAGGCCGTTGAAGAAGATGATGTCCTCTTTGTTCATCTGGTATTTTCCCCGCTTGTTTACCTCCTCCGCGAGAAAAGCCCTGGTCGCATCCATCCCCTTGGTGGGCGAATAGGCGTACGAGACGTCATCGTTGATGATCTCCGTCAGGGTCTCCTTCATCCATTCGGGGATCTTCTCCCCCTTCATCACCGGGTCACCGATGTTTTCCCAGGTAACCTCAATGCCGTATTCCTTAAGCTTTTCAGCTATATTAACAATATTGCGTATCTCGTACGCTACCCCTGTTCCGCTCTTCGCGATATCAAATCTCATGGTCGTCTCTTTCTCTAAAAGGTTTTGTATGAAAGACTTGTTAACATAGTATAAATTATAAAAAGATTCTACAAATAATTTGCGATTCTTCAAGGTGCGCAGATATGCGTGCCGGGAGGATCTGCGGGGCAACTTTCCCTTGACTTATTTCCGGTTTACTTTATAGATTGTGACGTTAGATAATCCTGACGAGAGAGGCTCCGGGGCCACCGGATGCTGGTCTTCGTTACCCTGTATTATAACGGCTCCACGACTTGTAAGGGGGGACATGTGATGGGCACGGGATATATGGGCAGGATCTTGACAGTCGATCTGACCACGGGGGACATACAAGAGGAACTGATTCCGGACGATGTATATGAGAAATACCTTTCCGGTATAGGGCTTGCCGCTTATGTTCTGTATCACAGAATACCGCCGGGCGCCGATCCGCTCGGTTCGGACAATATCCTGGGGTTTGTCTCCGGACTCCTGACCGGTACGGGGAGCCTCTTCGCGGGTAGGTGGATGGTCGCGGGGAAATCCCCCCTGACCGGCGGCTGGGGGGACGCGAACTGCGGCGGTACCTTCTCGCCCGCCATCAAGCGATGCGGGTATGACGGGATATTCTTCCGGGGTATCAGCGACAAACCGGTCTATCTCCACATTGAAAACGGAACGGCCCGGCTTTGCGACGCGTCTCATCTGTGGGGGACGGATGCGGTTGAAGCCGAGAAGCTCCTTACCCGTGAGCATGGGCCCCGTTCGCGGGTCGCAGTGATCGGCCCTTCCGGCGAAAATCTGTCGTTGATATCCGGCATATGTAACGACCGAGGGAGGATAGCCGCCCGGTCGGGTCTCGGTGCCGTAATGGGCTCCAAAAAACTCAAGGCCGTCGTCCTTAGCGGCGCGAAGCGAATCCCCGTCCATAACAGAAACGAAATAAAGAGACTGAGCCGTAAGTGTAACAAATGGGTTCAGTTCCAGCCGCCCTTCATCCCCGGATCACTGACGTCGTACGTCGGAGCATTTATGAGAATTATGCCCACGGTACTCGCCCAGGACGGTATGTTGTACAAGACACTCCTCCGAAAATGGGGCACGGGGAGCATGAATCAGATATCCATTGAAATGGGGGATGCCCCGATAAAGAACTGGAAGGGAAGCAACAGGGACTTTGGCCCCAAGAAATCTTTTACCACCAATCCCGATGTCTTCACGGATGCTGAGAACATAAAATATCACTGTTACGCGTGCCCTCTGGGATGCGGCGGAATCTGCTCGATGACAGGGAAGTACACCGAAACCCACAAGCCGGAATATGAAACAGTCCTTGCCCTGGGCGGACTGTGCATGAACGAGGACGTAAACAGTCTTTTCCAGCTTAATGAGACCCTCAACAGGGCGGGGATGGACACCATCTCGGCGGGGGCCACCGTGGCCTTTGCCATTGAGTGTTACGAGGAGGGGATACTCACAAAAGAAGATACGGGCGGCCTTGAGCTCACATGGGGAAACGCCGGTGCGATCATGACCCTGATAGACAAGATGATACGCAGGGACGGCATCGGAGATATACTTGCGGATGGTTCTCACAGGGCTGCCCGGAAGATCGGCAAAGGATCCGAGCAATTCGTGGTGCATGCCGGGGGACAGGAGCCCGCGATGCATGACGGCCGGAATGATCCTGGGTTCGCGCTTCACTACAGCGTCGAGCCGGCACCGGGCAGACACACGATAGGAGCGGGTCTCTACTATGAAATGTTTCAGCTGTGGAAAAAGATCAAAGGACTGCCGAAGGTGAGTCCGCTGTATTTCAAAAAGACCAAATACGTTGCGGATGAAGAGAAGGCTATCACCGCAGCCGCATGCAGTAAATTCATGAATGTCCTGAATGGTGCCGGTCTTTGCATGTTCGGCTCTTTCATAGGCGCGAACAGGGTTCCGACCTTTGACTGGTTGAACGCGGCAACGGGATGGAACAAGACACCGGAAGAGTATATGGAGATCGGCGAGCGTGTACAGACGTTGAGGCAGGCGTTCAACGTAAAACAGGGCATAGAACCGAAAGATTTCAAGATAAGTGGTCGTGCCTTTGGAGACCCTCCGTTGTTGGACGGCGCGAATAAAGGGAGAACAGTGGCTTTGGATGAAATGATGGCAGGGTACTGGGAACAGTTCGGCTGGGACACCCGGACGGGCAAACCGGGTACGGAATGTATGACGAGACTCGGTATAGAGGCCCGCTGATCCGGGGCACGGAGGGAAGAGATGGCGTATCAGATAACCGATACATGTAACGGATGTGGCGCGTGTATGAAGATATGTCCCGTGCATGCTATCTCGGGGGAGAAAAAGGAACTTCACATGATCGATGGCGCCCTCTGCATAGAATGCGGGACGTGCGGGAGGGTATGTCCCCAGGGGGCGGTGGAGGACGGATTCGGTATCGCATGTGAGATGATCAAGCGCTCCGGGTGGGAGAAGCCCGTCTTTGACCGGAAGGGTTGCATGTCGTGCGGTATCTGCATAGACACGTGCCCCGTGGGGTGCCTCTCTCTGTCAATCGCGACCTCCTCTGATCCGCACGGGTACCCTTACGTGGAGAGAGAGAAGGCCTGCATAGGATGCGGTTTCTGCGCCGCTGAATGCCCCGTGGACGCCATAGCCATGGAGGTTTCGCAGGCCGATTCCTGAACCCTTCGTCCGAGAAGGCAAGACCCATTATCTGTAGGGTGCGGTGTTTCAGCTGTATGAACCCTGTGATCTGGAGGGAGCAATGAATGAATTCAGGGAAGTGACTCCGGGAGGCAAACCCTTCAAGAAGGCATATGTCGCCCTGATGCTGTGGTTTGTCGGCAGGGCTATTCAGGCAGCGGCCAAGGTCGACGGGGATGTCAAAAAGGAGTTTGAAAAACTCCCGGAGGGTTTCACGTTCTGTCTCGGCGTCATGCCGCACGGCCCCTATATGATCGTGGGGAAGGACCGGAAGGAACGCGTAAAATACATGGGCTGGAGGCGCGAAGGCAGGTCCATTGATCTCGATATGAAGATCAAAAATATTGAGGCCGCCATACTGATGTTTACCTTTCAGGAGGGCACGGCCGTAGCGACCGCCCGTGACCGCATGGTCGTTGACGGAGAAGTCCCCTATGCCTGCGCGATTGTCCGCGTCCTGGATATAGGAGAGGTGTACCTGCTGCCGAAGATCATCGCCAGACTCGCGGTGAAACGGTATCCCGTATGGTCGTTTGGCCGAAAATATATCGGCCGGGTCCGGATATATTTCCGTTCCATAGTGGGATATTAGTAAGTTAGAAATTACTCTCCGCGCTTTTCCGCGGGGGATAATTTTGTTAACGCACTTATCCCGCTTGTCGGGGCTAGTAAGTTAGACATTGTTTCCTGCGTTTTTTGCAGGGAAGAATTTCGTTAACGCATTAGTAAGATAGAAGTTGCTTTCTCGTAGAAAGCAACTTTGTTATCGCATTTATCCCCTTTAGTGGGACTTATCCCGCTTGTCGGGGCTAGACACAAAGGAGGGCGGTATGTTTTTTCCTGATAACTACGAATTTTTCTGTCCGACAAAGATAAATTCGGGCAAAAGAGCCCTCGAACAGATCCCCTTTGAACTGGATGCCTTGAATGCCCGCAAACCGCTCATTATTACCGATAAAGAAACCGCAAAAAAGGGATTGGTAAAGAAGATCACCGGTGCCTTCAGGGATTCGGGGATCGCTGTGGGTATATTTGATGGTGTTCCTCCGGTCCCCGATCTCGAGTTGATCAGGGGCCTTGCGAACAACTATCGCGATGCCGGATGCGATTCAACTATCGCGGTCGGGGGCGGGGCGGTGGTGGATGCGGCCAAGGCGCTCAATATCGTGGTTTCTGGGAGGCCTGAGGACCTGAAAGCATTTGCCGGAGAGGATCTGATAGAAAATTCCCTGAGGCCTCTCGTCTTTGTTCCGACCCCTTTAGGAACGGGCTTTGAGACATCCCGGTTCGCAACCCTGGAGGAACTGACCTTCTCTTCTCCGTTCCTGATGCCCGATCTCGTTGTTATCGACCCCCGCATGATGACGGCTGAGCGGCCGGCCGAGCTTATTTCCACGGCGATGATTGCCCTTGCGCACTGCGCAGAGGCGTATACCTGTCCGGCAAAAAACCCCATGACCGACACGTATGCCTATGCCGGCATGCGATTTATAGGGGAAAACCTGGCCAATGTGATCAGGTCCGACGATAAAGATGGGCGTCTCGCCCTTGCCAATGCCGCCGCCATGGCGGGTATCGCCTTTTCCAATACCCCGAGGGGAATCATTCACGAGGTGGGATGGGCCCTGGGAGACGCTTCCGGACTCCCCCCTGGAATATGCATGGGGATCCTTCTGCCGTATGGTCTTGGGTACCGTATGAACAGTGAGGGATACCACCTGTCCGACATGCTGCTCCCCCTCGCCGGCGCTGAGATATATGTCGGCACCGAGGAAAACCTGAGGGCCAGGAAGGCAATTAGTGTTATTCGTGAGATGCAGCACGATGTGCGCGATGCCGCCGGGGGAGATATACCCCTGACACTGAAAGATGCGGGCATTGCAAAAGATGCCCTGGCTGGCGTGGCCGGGACGGCTGCCGGAGATGGAGCTGCCGGGTTCAGTGTGGACGATTGCCTGGTTATCCTGGAACATGCCTGGGAAGGCAAATCGATAACTTCTTCCTGAGGGTCATCCCCGGATTATTTGTAGTTAAAATTAAGTCAAAATAAGTGTGTTATCTATAGAAGGGTTCAAGGCGTCAAGGATTCAAGGGGTCAAGTGAAAGGCTAAAAAACTACAAAGAAGGACCCAAGGTTCGCAGTCAAAGACTGTTCACTGTTGAACCATGAACCTGATAACCTGAGTAGTTAAGGAGCGGGCTTATGTATCTACCTGAGTATTACGAATTTTGCTGTAGGGTCAAGGTAATCTCCGGTCACAACGCGCTTGAGAAGATTCCTGAATCACTCGCAAAAATGCATGCAGCCAGACCGCTCATTATCACGGATAAGGGCGTTTCCGAAGCCGGGCTGGTTGATATCGTGCTTGATGCCATACGAGACGAAGTCGCTGTCGGAGCAACGGCAGATGATGTGCCGCAGGACTCATCCCTCAAGGTCGTCAACCGGCTGGCGGACGTGTACCGGGATAATGATTGCGATTCGATTATCGCGGTGGGGGGCGGTTCGGTTATGGATACGGCCAAGGGGGTGAACATCGTTGTCTCCGAGAACGCGCACGACCTGATGAAATTCAGCGGCGCCGGCGCCCTGAAGAGGGCCCTGAAACCGCTCGTCGTGATACCCACAACCTCGGGGACCGGTTCCGAAGCGACGCTGGTTGCCGTGGTCAAGGACCATGAGAGACACCTCAAGATGGCCTTCGTCAGCTACTTTCTTCTCCCTGATGTCGCCATACTGGATTCGCGTATGACCCTGACGCTTCCCCCCTTTATCACGGCAGCGACTGCCATGGACGCCATGGCGCACGCCGTTGAGGCCTATACCGGTCTGGCCAAAAATCCCTTGAGCGACGCCAGTGCCCTGGCCGCTATCAGCCTTATCAGCAGTAATCTGATGGGTGTGATGGAAAATCCATCCGACAGAGAGGGGCGCCTCGCCCTGGCGAATGCCGCCACCCTTGCCGGAGCAGCCTTTTCCAATTCCATGGTGGGCGTGGTTCATACCCTCGGTCACGCGACCGGTTCCGTGTGCGGTGTTCCCCACGGCATGTGCATGGCCATCCTCCTTCCCTACGGCCTGGAGTATAATATGCACAAGAATGCACACTTTACGGAGGAACTGTTGGTGCCGCTGGCGGGGGCGGAGGTATACGCTGCGACGCCGAAACACCTGAGGGCGGAGCAGGTGGTTGCCCACATCCGTAAGATGAACCAGGACCTGCATGACGCCACCGCCGGGAGGCATGCCCGCTTCTTGGGAGAGGTCAAAGACGGGGGTGGAAGGCAGGTGGTGCCGAGAGAGAAGCTGGAGGATATCGCCGAGGCGGCGCTTGATGACGGATCGATATTTTACAATCCGGAAGAGTGTGACTATGAAGACTTCCTCATGATACTGAGGACCGCCTGGGAGGGGACTCCCCTTGACAGAGGCCTGATCAAAGGAGTATAAAGTACGCATCAATACACGGGCGGATGTGAGGAAGAGGGGTGCAAACCCCCCGCTGCCCCGCAGCCGTAAAGGGAACGAAAACCCGAAACAGCCACTGTTCCGCGTGCGCGGGATGGGAAGGCGGGTAAGTAGGCTGCCCTGAGCCGGAAGACCGGTCCGCCCGCAGATCCTCGAGGGAGGTGTGTCGCGAAGTGTTTTTCCTTTTCTGCACCCCTGACGATTGTTTAAAAAATGTGGCGATCCTGACCTGCCGGGACGGTGCCGCGTCTTTGCACCGATGCAGGGGTGCGTCATGAAGAAATCCATCGTTACCCCGTCAAGGATAATGGGGATCAGCGCGCTTCTGGCCGTCGTTTTTTTGGTCGTGGGAGTCGTATCTGTCCTGACCGGAACGGCCGGTATCGGTGCCGCCAGGGTGCTCAGGGGCATTGTATCCGGTTGGCGTGAGGGCTACCTTGCCCTGGACCCTTCTGAAAAGACCATCCTCTTTTCGATCCGCCTGCCGAGGATTATCTTTGCCGGCATTGTCGGTGCGGCCCTCTCCACCGCGGGGGTCGTGTTTCAGGCGCTTCTCAGAAATCCCCTGGCTGACCCCTATATACTGGGAATCTCGGGCGGCTCCGCCGTGGGAGCAATCATCGGCATACTGCTCGGCGCGAGTGCCGTCCCTTTCGGTATTCCCGCACTCGCCTTCCTGGGGGCGGTCCTGACGGTGGCGCTGGTCTTTGTGGTCGGGAGCAGGGAGGGGGGGCTCGATTCCAATACCCTGCTCCTCGCCGGGGTCATCGTCAACGCCTTCTTTTCGGCGGTCATCATGTTCTTTATCTCCACCAGCTCCAGCGCCGATCTGCACACCATCACCTTCTGGCTGATGGGGGATATGAGCCTGGCCGACGGAGACAAGGTTATGCTGATGGGCCTCCTCCTGGCAGCCGGGGCCGGTGTCGTGTACTGCTACGCCAGGCCGCTGAACCTGATCGTTACCGGCGAGGAGACCGCCATGCAGCTTGGTGTGGATGTGAAGAGGACAAAGATTGTGCTCTTTTTCGCCGCCTCTCTCATAACCGCCGTCGCCGTGTCTTTTTCCGGTATGATAGGGTTCGTCGGTCTGGTCATCCCCCATATGATGAGGATGGCGCTGGGGACGGATCACCGGTTGCTGCTGCCGGCGTCCTTCCTTTTCGGTGCCTCCTTCATGGTGCTGGCCGACACGATTGCCCGGGTTGTGTTTGCCGGCATGGAACTTCCTGTCGGCGTCGTCACCGCGCTGTGCGGGGCGCCTTACTTTGTCTATCTCCTGCGAACGAGGAGGATGTAACCGTGCCCATTGTAAAAGTGGCGGATGTCGATTTTCGGTACAAAAATATATGGGCGCTGAGGGATATCTCCTTCGAGATCCGCCGGGGAGAGTTTCTGGGTGTCATAGGCCCCAACGGTTCGGGGAAAACCACGCTCGTCAGGGTTATCGACGGCATTATTACGCCGGAAAAAGGCGAGGTCAGTGTCAGCGGGATTGCGATCCGAGATATGAAGAGGAGGGATCTCGCCAGGCTTGTAGCGGTCGTACCCCAGGATTCGGCCATCATATTCCCCTTCAGAGCCCTTGAGATCGTGATGATGGGGAGATCGCCCCACTTGGGTATGCTGAGATTCGAAGGAGAGAGTGATCTCGAGATAGCGCGAAGGGCGATGGAGATGACGGATACCCTTTCGCTGGCGGACCGCAGCATGGACAGTCTGAGCGGCGGAGAACGTCAGAGGGTCCTGATAGCCAGGGCACTGGCACAGGAATCGGAGGTGGTCCTACTCGATGAACCGACGGCGTTCCTGGATATAAAACATCAGGTGGAATTTTTCAGTCTGATGAAGAGGTTGAACAGAGAGAAGGGACTGACGGTATTCGCCGTGACCCACGACATAAACCTCGCGGCCGCGTATTGTGACCGGATCATGTTGCTGAAGGAGGGGCGCATCCACAGTGTGGGAGCGCCGGGTGAGGTTATTACGGAATTGAATATCAGGGAGGTGTATGAAACCGATGTCCTGGTTGATGCCAATCCGCTGAACGGATTGCCGAGAATAACATTGTTGAGTTCAACCCTGTCGGGTCAAGGAAGCCGGTCGGAAGCCGGCGCTGCCCCGCAACTGTAGGCGGAACGAAACCCGCATGATGCCACTGGCGCCTTGTGTAATGAAAGCCGGGAAGGCGTGGGGAGTAGCATAGCCGCGAGCCAGGAGACTTGGCTGACAGGTAAAAAATAATTCCCAACCGAGGGGAAAGGAGATTGTCATGAAGAGAGGTATGAAAAGGCACCCGTACGGGTGTGGGTACACCGGAGGATACGACACCCGGTGTGGCAAGGGGATCAATCTCACAGGGGAAATTCGTGAGATGAAGAGGGTGGTAGTCTGTTTTATCGCACTGTGTCTGAGCATATTTGTCCTCCCGCCTGTTTTTGTCCAGGCGCAGGCATCAAAGGACACGGTGACAATGGAGGAGGTGGTGGTAACAGCTGGAAGGATAAAGGAAAAGAAAAAAGAGATCACAACTAATATAACAATTATTGATGAGGAAGAGATTAAAAATTCCTCTGCAACAGATCTGGGGGATCTGCTTGCTGAAAAAGGTATTGGACACATCCATAAATATCCTGGTGCTTCGACCTCTGTCGGCATACGTGGTTTCAGAACGGATGCGACCGGCATTGACCTTGCTGGGAAAGTGCTGATCCTACTGAACGGCCGGAGGGCCGGCACAGGCAATGCGGCCAAGATCATGACGAAAAACATAGATCGAGTGGAGATAATAAGAGGGCCCGCCTCTGTTCAATACGGTTCAGCCGCTATGGGAGGAGTCATAAACGTTATTACAAAACAGGGGCAGGAAAAAGCGACCGTCTTTGTTGAGGGTCTTCTGGGAAGCTACGGATATAGGGAAGGAAGCGCAGGATTTTCAGGCAAGTATGATGCGTTTGATTTTTCTGGAACTTTTACAAGAGATTCCCGAGATGATTACGATACTGCCAATGGTGCAAGGTATTACAATACCGATTATGATAATAAAGAGAACGGCAGTCTGAATCTCGGATATGAGTTCCTTTCGGGAAATCGCATCGGTGTTATTTACACCTATTTTAATGCTGACCATGTGGGTAACCCAGGCTATCTCAGCCAGAACGATCTTGACGACTATAACGATTCAGGCAACAAATCGGTTGATTTTATTTATGACGGCCAAACCGGCAATGGGCTCTTTTCTTGGAAATTAAGATATTTCGATGGGAAGGATGAAGACGAATACGTTGATCCCGTTGCGAGCAATCCTGATCTCTATGATAATGGTGTCACGGATAAGGTAATAGTGGATCACAAGGGAGCGCAGGCACAGATCTCTTACGACCGGAAGTATATCCTTCTCACCGCAGGTTTCGACTGGCTGAATTATGAAACGGAAGACAGCGAGTACAGTCCCCACAATACCGAATATGACAATCCGGCTGGTTTTCTCCTGGCCAAAACCAGACTTTTTGATCAGAAGCTTATAATTACCGCCGGCGTGCGATATGATGAATACGAGGTGGACATGAAGGGCGACGGAGGGAAAGAAAGTGATAATAATACATCTCCCCAGATCGGCGTAGCTTACCTCATAACAGACTGGTTAAAACTAAGGGCCAACTATGGGGAGGCGTTCAGGATGCCTACGGCACAGCAGTTGGCCTGCGATATGAATATGTGGGGCGTACATTACGTGGGTAACCCAGGCTATCTCAGCCAGAA
>JAUSPK010000054.1 GCA_030655735.1 Syntrophales bacterium
CCGGTTACGGCAAGGACAAGACCTATGAAATGGGTAAGCCCGCTCACGGGATCTTTCAATCTTATCATGGTAGTGCTTCTCCTGTCGGCTGCAGAGGGCTCCGGCTCGCAAAAAGATGGTGCGGGGTTGCAGTGCCTGTAACCGGCGTATCCCCAAGGTTCTGATTGTCGCTGCCTCAAGCCGAAAGTCAATACTAGTGATTCCCGGATATGTTGTCAATTAATAACTTGGATTCACCAAGGTGCAAGGAAAAAATAGCAGTATACGCAAAAAAGCAAGAAAACACTTGCATTACGTTCTCATTGTTGTAGAAGAGTTCTATTTAAACAGGAGGGGAAATACGAGATGCGGATAATACACCAGAGGTGGTTTTACATACCCGTCGCGATTATAGCCGTGACATTATTTGCCGCGCAGGCGTGCAAGAAGGGTGAGGAAAAATTCCCTGAAGGTACGGTGGCAGTGGTCAACGGAGCACTAATCACGCAGGCGGAGCTCGATACGCAACTGTCCGTGATGCAAAAACAGTTTGCCGATGCAGACCAGCCAGACAACGAGCAACTCGCTAAAATCAAGAATGAGCTCCTTGAAAGTCTTATTACCCGAAAGGTGCTCTACCAGGAGAGCCAGAAAAAGGGAATAGAGGTGGACGATGTAACTATCGATGAACGTCTTGAGAATATAAAGAAACGATTTCCAAAGGAAGATAGTTTCAGGGACATGCTTGAGGAGATGCGTCTTACCGAAGATACCCTCAAGGTCCAGTTACGTGAAGGGATAGCAATCCAGAATCTCGTAGAACGGGAGGTTGTCAGCCGTATCGAGATATCGGACAAAGAGACGAAGGATTATTACGATAAAAACCTTGACCTTTTCAAACAACCCGAAAAGGTTCAGGCACGTCACATCCTTATCAAGGTTGAACCGGAGGGGGACGAAGCCAAAAAAGCCGTTGCCCTCAAAGAGATCACGAAGATACAGGGAGAGTTGAAAAAAGGGGGAGATTTTGCAACGCTTGCCAAAAAATATTCCCAATGCCCCAGCAGTGCCGAGGGTGGTGACCTCGGCTACTTCGCGCGGGGACAGATGGTAAAACCATTCGAAGATGCGGCTTTTTCTCTGAAAAAGGGAGAAATAAGCGGTATAGTCGAGACCAATTTCGGTTATCACCTGATACAGGCGGGGGACAGAACCCCGGAAAGCATAAGCGATTACAAGGATGTCAAGGATAAACTCACCCAGTACCTGAAGCGGGCAAAAACGGGGACGGAGGCGGAGGAATATATTGAAAGGCTGAAGACAAAGGCAAAGATAGAAAGATTTCTTTCCGCAGAGGAAAAACAGGGCTCAGACGAATAAGCTACGCCGCATGGTCCGATTGGGATGAAACCATGGCCTCTCTTTCCTTGACATTTTACTGATTACTTTATAGAAATTGCCCCTATAGCGGGGTGATGTAATATCCAGTTCTGGCGGTATCAAGGCGGCGGGGGGGCGGTACTCCATGAAATCGATTGTAGCATTCCTGATCATGCATGCATAAGCGTTATACAAAAGGAAAGGCACATATGCCTTTCCTTTTTTTATTTTCACGTACAGGCAACCGATTATTTATCATACAACGAAAGGGAGGGAAGATTTATGGATTTTGAAAACATACTCTACACAAAAGAGGGACACATCGCCACGCTGACCCTGAACCGACCGCCAGCAAACTCGGTGAACCTTGCCACATTGGTCGATATTGAAGGGGCTCTCGATGAAGCCCAGCAGGACAACGAGGTGAGGGTGCTCGTTATTACGGGGGCCGGCGAAAAGGGATTCTCCGCCGGCTTCGACGTCAGTGACGCCGGCAACGCCCATATTTCGGGTCCCAAGGGGCAGGAGGTATGGACGAGGATAGACCGGTTTCCCAAGCCGGTCATAGCGGCAATCAACGGCTATGCCTTTGGCGGCGGTTGCGAACTGGCCATGGCTTCGACCTTCAGGGTAATGCAGGAGGGCGCGAAGATCGGCCTGACGGAACTCAATCTCGGCATCATCCCCGGGTGGGGGGGAACCCAGCGCATGCCCCGGATACTGGGAAAATCGAAGGCACTGGATCTGATCCTCTTCAGTAAACGCCTGACCGCCCGCGAGGCGCTGGAAATCGGTCTTGTCGACAAGGTCTCCGCCGAGGGGGATCTGATGAAAGATGTCATGGAAATGGCCGAGGTCCTGGCGCAGCGGCCCCCGCTCGCCGTAACAGCCGTTCTGGGTGCGGTGAATACCGGGCTTGAAAAGGGCATCGATGAAGGAACAAAGGTCGAATGGAAGGGAACCCAGACGGTATCATCGTCAAAGGATGCCATCGAAGGGTTCACTGCCTTCCTGGAAAAACGCGCACCCAATTTTAAGGGAGAATAACTTATTATATAAAGGAGAATGCATTATGAAACTGGAAGATGTGAAAAAGATTGCTATGATCGGCGCCGGAGACATGGGGCATGGCATCGCTGCCAATTGCCTCCTCGGCGGGTACACGGTAGTGCTGCGCGATATCAAACAGGAGTTTGTTGACCGCGGTGTCGAACTTATCAAGAAGAGTTTGGCCAAGTTCAAGGAAAAGGGAAAGATCACGCCTGAGGCCCACGACGACGCGCTGGCGCGGCTGATTCCCATGGTTGATCTCGAAGAGGCGGTCAAGGATGCCGACTTTATCATCGAGGCGGTGCCTGAAAAGCTGGAACTCAAGAAGAGCGTGCTCGCCGAGCTCGACAAGCTCTCCCCCAAACATGCCATCCTCGCCTCCAATACGTCGAACATCAGCATTACCGAGATCGCGACGGCAACGAGCAGACCGGACAAGGTGATCGGGTACCACTTCTTCAACCCCGCCATCCTGATGAAGCTGGTGGAGGTCACCCGGGGCGCCAAGTCCTCGGATGAATCGATCCAGATCGGTTACGAGCTGGCAAAGAAGATCGGCAAGGTCCCCGTCATTGTCGAGAAGGATTCTCCCGGGTTCATTTACAACCGTGCCAACGAACCTACCCTGGTCTTTCTCTCCAAGATCTTGGAGGCAGGTCATCCCACGCCGGAGGAGTTCGACGCGGCGATAAAGCCCTTTTCACCCATGGCACCCTTCGAACTTCTGGACTACGTGGGCATCGATATCGCCTACCACGGCATGGAATACTTCGCCGAGGTTCTCTCCCCCGACTACAAACCATCCGAAGCCATGTCGGCCTATATCAAATCCGGCAATCTGGGGAAAAAGACCGGGAAGGGATTATACGACTGGTCGCAGGGAAGGCCCGCAATCGACCTCTCCAAGGCGACCAAAGAGTATGACATAAATCACCTGATCGCCCTGCAGGTGAACGAGGCTACCAAGCTCATTGCAGAGGGCGTCTGCACCGATCCCAAGGAGATCGACCTCGCTATGGCAAACGGGGGCGGCTCACCCTTCGGTCCCTTCGCCCTGGCAAAGTCGATCGGCTACGACGTGCTGAACGCGAAGCTGGAAGAGATCTACAACAAGTTCAAGCTGGAGATCTTCAAACCCACGAAGCTCATGAAAGAGGGCAAGATCGAAGTCTAGCAGGTACCTTGTTAATAAAGGAAAGGCACGGTCCTGATTTTTGAAGGGCCGTGTTTTTTTATGCCCCTGGTGTTCCCCCCAGAGCAGATCCCTTTTCTTATTTCTTCCTTTCAGGTACAATGCCTGACAAAAGGCGTGTCAACATACGAATCAGGGGGTGAACCAATGGAACAGGCAATCGATCCACGGCTACCGCTTCTCCAGGATGCCGATCTTGAAGGCAAGATCGTCCTGCTGCGGGTTGACCATAACGTCGTCAAGAAGGGGAAGATTCAGGACCCGTTCCGAATAGACCAGACCATCGGGACCCTCTTCAACATCGTCGCGCGCGGCGGCAGGCCGATTATTATGACGCATGTGGGCAGGCCGCGGGACAAGGAGACCGGCAGGATCCAGATCGACGAGTCGACGTCGATAGAACCGATCGTAAGGTATCTGGAGCACAAACTGCACGTCAAGATTCATATGCCGCGTCTGGATGGAGAGGGGGATGAGGGGATCCCGGGGATTGACACCTCAATCAATCTTGCCATCAGAGACCTCAGAGAAAAAAGGGTCGACGCCCTCTATCTCCCGAATACGCGCTGGTTCCGGGGCGAAGAGGCACCGCCGGATGAGAGGGAGGCCTTTACCCTGCAGCTCGCCGGCCTGGCGGATATCTTCGTGAATGATGCCTTCGGTTCATGGCAGCCGCACGCGTCCACCTATGATATCACCCGGCACCTTCCCTCGTTCGCAGGGTTCCTGATGCAGCGGGAGATCCGGAACCTTTCACGGGTCCTCGATCCGGAGAGGCCCTTCGTGTCGGTCGTCGCGGGCGCGAAGTACAATACGAAGATAGGGCCGCTGAGCGAAATCTATAAGAAGGTGGATACGCTTATCCTGGGCGGCGTGATATACAATACCTACCTCTGCGCCAAGTACGGTGTTTCCATACAGGGGGTACCGCCGGAGGACATTGAAGCCGCAGCCGGTCTGGTAAAGATGGATGCGCGCAACGGGAAGATTCTCGAACTTCCCTATATCCATGAATCGGATACCATGGAAGGAAAGATCGAGGGGCACTTCAAGGTCCGCGACGTCAGACAACTTAAAAAGGGGATGCAGCTCGGATATGTCCTCGACATCGCGAAGGAATCCTTTGACGATCCCCTCGTCGCGGATACGATAGGCTCAGCGCGGACCATCTTTGTCAATGCCGTCATGGGATACACGCCGCATTTCACCGAGGGATCGGCCGTCATGGACCAGAAAATCGATCTCAACCGCGAGGCGAGGAAGCTGTACGGCGGCGGGGATACGCTCCAGGAATTCAAGAATCTCAACCCCGGGCTCTACCTCTCTGTCATGGATGATTCCCAGTACTACTTCTTCACCGGCGGCGGGACCGTCCTGAAGGCGATTGAGCAGGAAACAGCCTACGGCCTTGATCCCGTGAAGGCCCTGATCGAAAACGGGGGCAGGCAACCGGTATAAAGATTTTCATGTGGTGAAAATAGGCGGGTGTAATCCCAGGAATCCGCCGTTCATCATGTGCCCCTCTCTGCCCTCGGTCAGCCCAACCACTGACAAAGACGGGGAAACATGAAAGTGGTGTGCATGCTTCGCCGCCCGTTTTAACCATCTCAGATATCGAAAGGATGCAGCGCGTTATGTACGACTTTGAAAGGGGCAAAATCCGCTTTATACGTGGGGGGAAGTACCCCACCTGCCATTCCGTTTTCATCGATGATGAGGTCCGCGCCGTCATCGACCCGGCGAGTGACGAGGGCAAGCTCCTGGCGATTCACTGTCAGCGGCCCATCCAGGTGATCATCAACAGCCACTGTCACGAGGATCACTTCCTCTTCAATTCCCGGTTCCCGGATGCCGACCTCTGGGTTTCCAGACTGGAAGCGGCCGGATTCAGGGATATCGATGACTTCTTCGATCAGTTCTATGAATCCGGGGATGTCGATGAGGAAACCAGGGCCGCGTGGGACACATTCTTTACCGAGGTCGTACAATACCAACCCCGGGAACCCGACCGGCTGCTTGAGGATGGAGAGGACCTCGTCTTCGGTGAGACCCGGGCCCGGGTCCTGCACACCCCCGGTCACAGCCCGGGGCACCTGGCCTTTCACTTTCCTGAGGAGAGGGCCCTGTATCTGGCGGATCTGGATCTGGTAAAATTTGGCCCCTATTACGGTGATAAGGGGTCCAGCATCGACGACACGATCGCGTCCCTCCGGCGGGTGGCCGCCATCGATGTGGACGTATACCTGGTCGCCCATGGCAAAGAGGGGGTCCTCGACGGCGACCCGGCACACATCCAGCGGTATCTGGACGTCATCTATGCCAGAGAGGAGAGGCTTCTGGCCCTGCTGGCATCGGGTCCCAAGAATCTGGATGAGATAACCGCAGCGGGGATCATATATGGAGGGCGCAGCCTGGCCGATGGAGCCTGGGAGCTGACCCTGAGCGAACGGGTGATGATGGGCAAGCACCTGCAACGCCTCGAAGGTCTGGGAACTGTCCGGCAGGAGGACGGTCTCTACCACCTGGTGGAGAGTTGAAGATAATGACCGCCGCGCCTCGTCGAGTCGCTGAGGCGAACCTGCCCTTTGGTGGTGGGGATGTTAGAGGTTAGTTCTTGAAAAGATCTTCCAGCTTTCCCTTCGGGTCAACCCCTTTCTCTTTCACCGTATCACCGGAGACGCCAAATTCAAAGTAATCACAGAAATTGCTCCGGTCCTTTTCCACAACCCTCTCCGCCTGCGGTTCACGACAGTCGTTGTACGACCCGGGATCATAAAACCGGCAGCTGAGGCAGACGTGCAGATCGATTCCGCAGAAGGGGCAGATATCTCTCCTGCCCACGGCCCCGTCTCTGCCCAGTTCTTTTCTGCATTTGTAACAAACTTGCATTACGTTCGCCTTTCCTGGAGCAATGAACAATACATCTTAAAAATAATCTGTCAATTAATTTTATATAGTTGAAGTTGTGGCGGTTACGGACGGTATTTTATTGACATGCGAATTCGTTCTGCCTATAG
Source organism: Syntrophales bacterium (assembly GCA_030655735.1). Lineage (GTDB taxonomy): Bacteria > Desulfobacterota > Syntrophia > Syntrophales > UBA2210 > UBA6078. The sequence continues at coordinate 6,619 of JAUSPK010000054.1, forward strand.
TTACTTTGTAAAAAAGTAATGCCTTATCAAATATATAGGAGGCGCTACTGTGAAAATCTCATCGCACTTCGTTGGGGCACGCCTGAGAGGGTACGAAACCACCGCTACCTGGCGTGACACCATGAACTACGCAGCCGCATTAGGTGATACCAACCCTTGCTACCTGGATGATGAACGTCCGGAAGGGATTGTTGCACCCCCGATGTTCGCGGTGGCCGCTACCTGGCCGATCCTGGAGAAAATCTGGGAATACATTGAGGACCCGGATTTTCCCAGGGAGCTTTTACTGACCCAGGTACATTACACCGAACACCTGCGATTTCACCAACCTATTCGCCCGGGTGATGCCCTGAAAATCCAGGGTACCATTGTAGCCATCATGCCGCACAAGGCGGGAACCTGCATTGTCATCCGTTTTGATGCGATAAACAGCAAGGAATCACTCGTCTTCACCGAGCATATCGGCGCGCTGTTGCGCGGCGTCACCTGCACCGATGAGGGGCAGGGGGCCGGAGACCTGCCGCAGGTTCCCTCCTCCTCTCCGGATGAGGCCGAGCCGGTATGGGAGGCCGTTATTGCCATCGATGCATGTGCCCCCTTTATCTATGACGGCTGCACCAACATCCACTTTCCGATTCACACATCCGTGAAATTCGCGCATGAAGTCGGTCTCCCCGGCATAATTCTTCAGGGCACCGCCACGCTTGCCTATGCGGTCCGCGAACTGATCAACAGGGAAGGGGAGGGCAATCCGCTGACAGTGGACTCTTTGTCCTGTCGGTTCAGCGGCATGGTCCTGCCCGGCAGCGAGATTGCCGTCCGCCTGCTTCGGAAGATGCCCGGCAGTGGCACAGATCTTTTTTTCGAGGTCATAAATGCCGAAGGCAAAAAGGCATTAAGTCATGGATATATGAAGTTGAATAGCAAATAAAGGAGGGAACTCATGGGCTGGAAAGATCTAAATCTAACCTGGCACTACGTGGAAAAGTGGGCCGAGAAAAAGCCCGCGGTTGAGACATTGATCTTCGAAGATGAAAGGCTGACCTGGGGGGATTTTAAAGACAGGATGGACAAAACGGCCAAGGCCTACCTTGAAATTGGTGTCGAAAAGGGGGATCGAATTGCCATGCTTTCCATGGCCCGCAACGATTTCCTGGTCACCTATATGGCAGCTAACAAGATCGGCGCAATCTGGCTGGGACTTTCACCGAAACTTACCCTGGACGAGCTGAGGTATCAGGTCGGCGATTCACAACCGACCGTCCTGATCGCACTCAGGCGGTATCTGGATAACGACCTCGCGGAGACAATCGCGGCCCTGAAGGGCGAATTTCCCTGTATCAAAAAGGTGCTCGTGATCGGCGAGGCGGTTGAAGGGACCGAGAGCTTTGCCGATTTTACCGCACAGCCGAGATCCCAACTTGATGATGCGTTGGAGACACGCGCCGGTGAGGTCGCGGGCTCGGACGAGGCCCTGCTGTTGTACACCTCCGGTTCTACCGGAAAACCCAAGGGGGTAGTGCACACACACCGGAGCATTGTTGAAAACATAAAGGTCGAGTTGCCCAAGTTCTTCTTTGACGAAAACACCCGGGGGCTCCTCCACTTTCCCATCAATCACGTGGCCGCGGACGTTGAGATCGGTTTTGCGGCGGTCATGGGAGGCGGCGCGCTGATAATGCTGGACAAGTTTGATCCGGGCGAGGTTCTCAAGATAATCGAAAAAGAGCGTGTTACCGTACTGGGCCAGGTGCCGGTCATGTTCCTTCTTGAATTTAAAGACCCCTCATTTTTCACCACCGATTTCAGCAGCATCAAAGGATTTATGTGGGCCGGGGCCGCGGCCCCCAAGATCATGATCGATGTGCTCAGCGGTATCTGTGCTCAGACCGGAGCGGATCTGATCACCGGATATGGCAGCACAGAGGTTTGCGGTTTTGTTACCTATTCTGGAAAAGGCGATGATCTGGAAACCCTCATGAAGAGTGCCGGTAAGATCGCCGAACCCTTCGAGCTCAAGATCGTGGATGAAAACCGCAACGAACTTCCGGATGGTGAGATCGGGGAAATCGCCGTCAGGGGGCCTTTTCTGATGAAAGGCTATTACAACAAGCCCGAACTCACGGCCGAAGTGATCGACGGGGCCGGCTGGCACTACACCTCGGACCTTGCCTATAAGGATGAGCGGGGATACATCTATATTACCGGCAGGCGTTCTGAGATGTTCAAGACCGGCGGGGAAAATGTCTATCCGCGCGAGATAGAAGATGTGATCGAATCCCATGACGGTGTGCTTTTCGCGGCAGTCATCGGTGTGCCCGATGAGATCTTCCAGGAGGTTGGCTGGGCCTTTGCCATGCTTATGCCGGGCCAGAGCGCCACAGAAGAGGAACTGCGAGAGCTGTGCAAATCAAAGCTGGCCAATTTCAAGGTGCCCAAAAGGTTCTTTGTCCGCGACCTGCTCCCGCTCCTTGCAACCGGCAAGGTTGACAAGCTGGCGCTCAAGGCTGAGATTGAGCAGATGCTGAAAAATGAGTAGTCTCCTGCTTGAAATTCGTGCAGTTGGACTTGAATAAGGGGAAGGCCCATTCAACGGGGATACGCTTTCGCTCCTTATCCGTCAGGCAAGAGCAAGCTCGGATAAAAACAAAAAGGGGTCGGATTAATATCCGACCCCTAATATGTATGGTAGTCCCACGGGGAATCGAACCCCGGTTTCCGGCGTGAGAGGCCACGATCTATTATTTACTCGTCTTTACTTGCAGTTCCCAAAACACCCTAATAACATAGTATATTACAAACTCTCTTTTTTCTCACTTTACCCATTTTTACCTTGATTTCTATAAAACGTGTGGGGTATAATGTGGGGTATAGAGATTGGCGGTTTATGTTTTTTCCCTTAATTCGTTCATGGGGGGTGCAAAAATGCCAGCACAAAAAAGGTTCAAGACCAATTACCCGGGTGTGTATTATGTCAAAGGGACCGCGATCGGAACGGGTAAACCTGAAAAAATTTACTATGTCCGCTACCGGAAGAACGGTAGGCCGATAGAGGAAAAGGCCGGGAGGCAGTTTCAAGACGATATGACACCCTCCAGGGCGGCAAGCTTGCGAACAAGGCGCATTGAGGGGGAACCATCGAACAGGGGAAAAAGAGAGGCTACAGAGGCAGAGAAGAAGGCACAGGAGGGCAAACCGACCATTGACAGCCTGTGGAAGCTCTACAAAGAAACATTGACGAACGACAGAAGCTGCGTCAGTGACGAGGGTCGTTATAAGAAGTATCTCAAGGAGCCCTTTGAGAACAAAGAACCAAAGG
>JAUSPK010000089.1 GCA_030655735.1 Syntrophales bacterium
TTTTATTTTCCCATCCGCCTCGCCCTTTTCGGAAACTGCCACGGTCCCGACATACCGACTCTCATAGATATATTTGGAAGGGATGAATCCGTGGAACGATTAACCAACGCCCTGCACCTTGAGCGATAGGAAAAAACCGCCCATACGGCCGTAAGGTCGTAAGGTCGTTTTATGTAATACACCCCGGGGAACGGCACCCGTGATCTGTGGCACTTTACGCCTAATTGACCTGGCTTTCTCTACACTTATCGTATCGGCTTGTTCAATAGCCTGCGATCTTCCCCGTCATATCCTCAATGACAACCTTTATCACTACCGTGCGTGCGAGGGCATCCTCCGGGAAATCAAAAACCCCTTCAGAATAATTACCCATGATGACTCTCAGCGCATCCCGTTTCGCTTCAGGGTCACTGACCCGTGAGGCCCTGCCGAACCCAACGACACTCCGGTACCGAAACCCCCATGTACACGACGCCTCCCCTGGAACAAGCTCATGATCCACATCCATTTCGAAGCATACGTTCCGGTTGTTATCAAGGATCTCCAGCTTCCTGCCGTTCGGGGCACAATGAAAATACAGTACGCCCGCCTCATACCCGAAACAGAGCGGGACGACATAGGGGCGGTTCCCCTCGCACAGGGCCAGTCTGCATACATCCGCCCGGCGTATAATCTCTTCAATGTCCTCCCGGCGAGCCACTTCTTTATCCTTCCGTCTCACGGCGCCTTCTCCTCTCCGCAGTCAATAGTGTGTCCCACGGCCGTTGTCCGCATCAAAGCGTCATGGAGCTTCCTCATCTTTTGTGCCCTTCCTCTGTCTCCGTGCAACATAGATGGCCAGGACGAGGATAATGGCTCCCACGAGGACGCTTATCTGATCCTTGAAGAAGATCCCGTAGAGAAAATCACCTGCCCCCACGAGCATGAAAAAAATGATAAAATATTTGTTCATATCCCCTCCTTCCCGATTCCGTGCCTGACACCGGGGACACGGCCTTTGTGAAAATTTCTATACGATATCGATATCATTCACAAGAAAAAAGGGGGTTGGGGGGAACACCACGTTACTCGGCCGAGTTAAAGAACTCGATGGCCTTCCGGTTGAAAAGAGCCGCCTCCTCGATAAAAAAACAGTGTCGGCGACCTGGATAAAGATACAGCCCTGAGCCCCGAATCAGTTCTTTTAAAATGTGTGAATTCACGGAGGGGACGAGAGGGTCGTCATCCCCCGTCATAATAAGTACGGGAAGATCCATACGGCAGAGCCGATCAACCGTATCGTGTTTGAGACACGCCGCGAATTGCCGTTCAAAGGCGTCGGCTGGCTGGTAATACCGAAGCGAAACCTCTACAAATTCATCTATCTTCTCAGGATGTTCCTTTATGAATCGTTCTGAAAAATAGATATCCATATCCTTGCGAAGGATCTGCTCGTTCGTGAGTCCCTCGTTTGCCGTGAATTTCTCCATACGCCCGGCACTCATGAGTACAGCGCGCGCACCTCCGCAACTCGTACAGCCGAGAACCAGGGCCCTCACCTTGTCAGGATAATTGATGGCAAGTTCCTGTGCAATATATCCACCCATGGATACGCCGAGAACATGCGCTCGCTCGATTCCCAGGCTCTCCATTAATGTCGCGCTATCTTCGGCAAAAAGGCGGATGGAATAGTCCATTTCCGGTTTATCCGATCTTCCCGCACCCCGGTTATCAAACGCAATTACCCTGAAATGCTTTGCTAATTCCGGGATCTGGCAGTACCACCATTCTACATTTCGTCTGAGTCCCATGATCAGGAGCAAGGGCTCGCCTTCTCCATGCATTTCATAATACAATTCTATGCCATTGACCCTCAGTTTAGCCATCGTTCAGATTCCCCCGATCAATCTCCCGTTCAGGCCAGAAGGTTCTTTATAAATTTACGGTGACTTATGTGCGACTCTCTTCAGTTTCGAGAATGGTTGGGTTATACCGGCAAGAACACCCGGCGGTATCAGGATGACCAATGAGTGCTACGACAGAAACCCCGTAATTCATCAGGCGATATTCCGCAGGACGCCATATCACCGATCATTTGTCAATCCGAACCCTTGGGCAAACTCTCTTTGCCGTTTTTATAGAATGATGCTGTTTCACCGCTGAGCAGATAATACGTCGCAATGGAGAAAAGGGTGATGTTGATCAGGTTTACGGCAGAGGGGGCGGAATACAACATTCCGCTACCGATGAGGACATACAGGTTGTACAGTCCTGCGGCAATGAGAGCGATATTGTATAGGATGCACGCAATCCGGCCCCCGTTACGTATTGCATATACCATGACGCAGCACAGCATCCCGAGCGTTGTATGCAGAAGCGACACCGTGCCGGACAGGATCACCTGTGAAAGGATGAAAAATATCCAGGCACTGAACAGAAACAGTATGCCGTTTTTAACCTTTTTCGGGAACCAACTGAATTTCTTTTCTTCCATTGGTTGCTTTCCCTTCAGGCTCTCCCTATCCGTTACGGATTACGTGGCTTTCTTGATTTGAGGAAAGTCCGGCCATGAGGCCGTCAATTCTGTCTCGACATCTTTCAAGGATATCGTTTCTTTATATAGTACGCGAAACTGTGTACGAGTTCTTCCTTGATATCCTGCCCGTTCTGCCTTTCAACCGTCTCATTCAGCTTACGCAGCGGCAGTATGGTAATTCCGTCATACTCTGTGACTGAGGGGGTTTGCGATCCGGGGGATATCAGTATCGGCCGTGGCATTACCTCGGTCTTAAAACCCTTGTTTATTACAATATTGACAAGATGACAGACGCGCCAGATATCTCCCGTTGTCTTGCCTAATGGGTCCTCGCCGGCGAACAATACCTTGTTCTTTACGTGCAGATCTTCACTGTGCGCGATCTTGCCGATGACAAATATCCCTCGGGGTGATATGACAAGGTTCTCGATGTGAAACAGCTCGAAGGTGACATCGTGAAAGATAAAATGGCTGTCATCCAATTCGGCCAGTGAATCGGCGATCATCCTGTCATACTCCAGCTCCTGCTCCAGGCCCGAATGTCTGAATATCCTCTTCCATCCGGCAGGGTTGACCTTGAATGAAACAAAGCCAATGATGGCGAGGATGATTGTAATGACCGTAAGGATAGATGGCAGTTCCACCCTCCAATCTTCCGAGAAATATGTCATGAGGCCCACCATCATAATGGTCACGATGACTATAAAACCAAGATGTTTCGCGGTAACGCTCTTTATTTTCTCACCGGGATAGCCTTCTATATACGCCATATCTGATCTCTCAATTATCGAGCCCTTTCTAAGATTTGCAACAGGGCAGAACAGTAGCGCGAAGGGTACCTTCTTGCCTTGGTTTAATCCAGTAATTTATTGTGAAATTCCCTTCAACATAGTGAGTGATCCTTTCCCGTCCCCTTAAGGGGACGGGAAAGGATCTAGCGAGGGAGGTATAAACTCCTCTTCGAAAGGAAGCCTGAAAATCAGGCATCGTGACTCTAGTTATTGATCATCCTTCATAAGCTCCCTGATCTCTGCTTCGAGCTTATCGGGATGGTCGAAGGGGAACACCGGTTCCTCTTTCATGTAGGCATGTTCCTTAGATGTTCCGATATAGATCAGCGCAGTCAGCAGAAGCGCCGCACCCAGCCCCCATGCGGCGCCGCGTGTCGCCAGGATTGCGCCTGCCACACCCGCGATGCCGAGGTCATTGAATGACCGCGCCTTCAGGACACCGATACGAACGCTGACGTAACCCTGGATAAGCATGGTGGACGCAAGGCCCACGCCAAGGATCGGCTTCACCGTGGCAAGGACCGGGGCCAGGAAATATCCTGTCCACGTTCCCAAGCGGAAAGAGCCGGCACCGCCATTGATGGATTCCATCGCCTCCGGACCATGTTTGTAGCGCTCGCAGATAACCACCTGCATCGCCGCCCACAGAGGTCCGCACATGGAGATATCGGGTCCAAAGACACTCATGATCAGGTTTCTGGTTCCGAAAATTATATGGGATCTGTTGGGGTTGTAATCGACGTTTTCATCGGGACGGTACTTCTGAGCGTCATCAAGAAGCGCCTGGCTCTGAATAACGTCGCCGAATACAACAATGTACGCACTGATTACCATGGGAAGACCGGTGAGGAACATTTTCAATGGTGGTACGGGTATGGCCCCCATCAGGGTATAGTCCCTCCACAGGCCTGTAAAATCGGGGCTGGTAAATATCTGTGTGTCATAGGTCGGCCAGGGGATCTCACCAACAAGGGGTCCCACTACAACTGCGAGTGCCAGGGCCGGCATCATGCCCAGGTTTGCGAGGTACCACAGGGCCTTGTTTTTCTGCCGTATCTTTTTGAAATGGTCTGAAAAGAGCAGATAATACGCGAGGCCGATGCAGATAACGATTGTCCACGGGTAGGAATCAAAGCTCTTCAGTCCCTCACCGGGCTTAAAAACGAGCATGACGGCCGCGAATCCGGCTCCCATCAGGATTGCCGCCTGCACGGCATTGGGGATAAGCAAGATGAATTTCTTTGCCAGGCCGGTTACTCCCAGCAAAATGCAAAAGATTCCGAAGGTCATCTCGAAGGCGATCAGCGCCTGCATCCGTTCCACGCCTGCATCGAATGTTATGCAGTAGGCTATAAGGAGCGGTATGGCCGGCGTAACCCATCCTGGGACCACCGGGTCACCAAACGTAACGTGGGCGAGGTACAATGTTCCATTCAGGATCACTATGGCCAGTGCCACCTCGAATGACATTCCCAGTTTGCCCGTCAACACAGGTATGATAGCAAGACAGACGGTGCACATCAGAATGCCCTGTATATAGTCCGCCCACTCAAACCGGTAGTGTATAAACGGGATTCTCAGTGTCAGGGGTCCCAATGGAATTCCGGGCTGAACTGCCCCATACTCTCTTTTAATACTCATAAAATATTCCTCCTTCGTTATTATTATGGATCAATTTTTGAACTTACTTATACCCATCAAAAAATTCGGTTCCTCGCTGTTTCATGTGGGTA
>JAUSPK010000058.1 GCA_030655735.1 Syntrophales bacterium
AAGAACAGCACCATCCTCGTCACCTGCTCAAAGGGTGTTGCACCCTTTCTGAGTGAGGAGATCGCCGCCCTGGGCCTGTCCGTAAGATCGGAGCTTCCAGCAGGCATCGAGACGTACGGCTCCCTTGAAGATGCAATGAGACTCAACCTCCACGTACGCACGGGGCAGAAGGTCCTGTATCTCCTCGAGACCTTCACCGCTGGGCATCCCGACGATCTCTACAAAAAAATGACTGAGATCCCGTGGGAAGAGTACTTTCCCAGGAACGGGTATATCTGTGTGACCTCCTCCGTCGACAATCCCTCCATCAAGGACACCCGCTTTGCCAATCTGAGGGGGAAGGATGCAGTCGTCGACCGATTCTATAAAAAGTTCGAATCCCGCCCCAATTCGGGTCCAAAGAGAGACCAATCGGTCATATTCATCTACTGGAAGGCCGAGCGATGCAGCGTATACCTGGACACCTCTGGCGAATCACTCTCCCGCCGGGGATACCGGATGATCCCCCTTGCCGCCCCGATGCAGGAAACCCTCGCGGCGGCCGTAGTCCTGGCATCCCGTTGGAATAGCGAAGAGAATTTCATCAACCCCATGTGCGGGAGCGGAACACTCGCCATAGAGGCCGCCCTTATCGCCATGGGGAAAGACCCGGGGGCCATGCGAAACAATTATGGCTTCATGCACATACAGGGATTCAGCAGGCCACAATGGAGAGAGATGAAGGGGCTCGCCGAAAAGAGAAAGAAAACGACCCCCGGAAGGATTATAGCCACGGACAGAGACCCTAGGGCGGTCGAGGCGGCCCGGAGCAACGCGGAGGCAGCGGGGGTGAGTCACCTTATTGAGTTTGAGGTCTGTGACTTTTCCGACACGCCGATCCCGGAGGGGACGGGCGTGGTCGTCCTGAACCCGGCGTACGGAGAGCGGTTGGGAGAAATCAGCGAGCTGGAGGGAACCTACCGGGAGATAGGAGACTATTTCAAACAGAGGTGTTCCGGCTACCGCGGATATATATTCACGGGGAACAGGGAGCTTGCAAAACAGGTGGGGCTGAGGGCGAAGACAAAGACCCCATTCTACAACAGCAACATCGAGTGCAGACTTTTCGGATATGATCTGTACAGCGGCTCCATGAAAAAATCGAAGCAAACAGCGTGAACCCTTGCACAATTTCTGGACACAGCAGTGGCCTTGAAGTAACCTACGTGTTATTAACGTAATCGGTGATTTCTACTGTGCAGGGGAACCGATTTTGATCAACAGGAGGGACAATGTCCTATAAGATTCCATCCCAGTGGAAAGACAAGATAGCATCGCCTGAGGAGGTCCTGGGCGAGATACGACCGGGGATGAATATCTTCGTGGGGACCGGCGCGGCCGAACCACGCACGCTGGTCAAGCACCTCATGGCCTCCAACGCCAATAACCTGAGAGACTTGGAACTGATCCAGCTTCTGAGCCTGGGAGACGCCCTCCCCATCGATGAACGATATGAGAAAAAATACCGTCTCAGAACATTCTTCTCCCGGTGGGTCGCCGATGAGGCAATCACCGCCGGGAGAGTGGACCTGATTCCAAGCCAGACCTCCCGAATTCCCTGGCTGTTTAAATCGGGGGCTATCGACGTTGACGCTGTATTCGTGCAGATATCTCCCCCGGATGAAGCGGGTTTCTCCAGCTTCGGCGTATCCGTCGATGTGGCCAGGTACGCCATGGAACACGCGTCCCTCCTCGTAGGCGAAATCAATGAGCACATACCGCGCACGCTGGGAGACACCGTCGTGCATGTAAACGACTTTAACTATCTTGTCTACTCCACCGATCCACCCATCTATTTCTCCCGGTGGCCCGTTGATAAGGTGTTCGACAGGGTCGCGGAAAATGTGGCCTCGGTTATAGAGGATGGCAGCTGTGTCGCCTTCTTCATCGGCCCCCTCTTCGAGGCACTTGCCAGACATCTTGCGCGCAAAAAGAATCTGGGGGTCCATTCTCTCATGATGACAGACGCCCTTATGGACCTCATAAAATCAGGAGCCGTCACGAACAGGTATAAGGCCCTCTTCAAATACAAAAGCGTGGCCTCATACACCATGGGAACGCCGGAGCTGATGAGCTGGCTGAATAACAATCCCCTCGTCGAGTTTCAAGGGATAGACGTGACCACCGACCCGAGCACCATGAGCCAGAACGATCGTTTCATCACCATTCTTCCGGCCCGGAAGATTGATCTGACCGGCAACATCACCCTCCACGTGGGGAAAGGGAACGTAAGCCCCGGTTCGGGAGAGGCGCACGAGGCCTTCTCCGGAGCCAACCTTTCAAAGGGGGGACGGGCCATCTTCGCCCTGCCGAGCCGCAATCTGGAGGGAGAATCGAACATATTGCTTTCAGTTGAAAACCTCCCCCACCAATTTACGAGCCGTGAATCTCTGGATCTCATCGTAACGGAATTCGGCGTGGCCTCCATGAGGGGAAGGAGCGTCCGTGAACGGGCCCTCGCGCTGATCGACATAGCGCACCCGGACGACCGCGGGGAACTAGTGAGGACGGCCAAAGAGGCGAATATCCTCTACCCCGACCAGATATATCTCACCGAATACGGACATCTGTACCCCGCCGATATACTGCACACGCACGTCTTCCCGGGGAACGTCCCCGTCCGTTTTCGCGCGATCAAGCCCTCCGACGAGGAGGACATGCGGAAACTCTTCTACCGTTTCTCCGACAAGACGGTCTACTACCGCTACTTCAGCCCCATAAAGACCATGCCGCACATGATGATGCAGGAGTACGTGAATGTCGACTATGGGCACACCATGTCGATCGTCGGTCTCGCTGGAGACTCGGAGGGAATGCGCATCATCGCGGAGGGGAGGTACGCGCTTTCGACGGATCGTCCTTACGCGGACGTGGCATTCGTCGTCGATGAAAAGTTTCAGGGCCTGGGGATCGGGTCATTCCTGCTCAACCTGCTGATCAGCATAGCACGGAAACGCGGCGTAGAGGGATTTACAGCGGACCTCCTTGTTGAAAACAAACCCATGCTCAAGGTGTTCGAAAAGGCGCCCTTCCCCCTGCACGCGGTTGTCAAAGGTGGGACGTACGAACTGACCATCCCCTTCTCAGAAGAGGCCGAACCGGCAAAAAAAGCGTAGCGCTCCGACAACCTGATTTTCTTGCTGGGAATGTATTTGGCTGGTGGTAAGTATGTCATGACATTCTTTAGATGGGCAACAAGGATTACTCTTGAGAAACTGATGTGAAAAAGAGAAACAAAAAATCGTGACGGCGACTCTTTTTTCGTATCATTCATCAATCCTCCCTTACCCCGAAATAAATCTTGACTCTGATATCAATAACGATAGTATATCGACAGGTCAAAACTGAAGGAAAAGCCAAGGCATACCAAGTAAGACACGTGCTGTTGACTATTGAAAGATAGGGGGTGCCTTTTCATTGATTCGGAAGGAGAAATCTATGTACGCGGTCATCATGGCGGGAGGAAAGGGGACCCGCTTCTGGCCCCTGAGCAGAGAGAAGCGACCAAAGCACCTGCTGAATATCACGGGTGAAAAGACCATCATACAATATACGGTGGACAGGATCGCCCCTCTCGTAGCAAAGAACAACATCCTGATCGTCACCGGCGCCAGTCACTCTGACGAGACCAGAGAGCAGCTCCCAGAGCTTCCGGCCGAGAACATACTAGTCGAGCCGGTCGGCAGGAACACCGCGCCCTGCATCGGCCTTGCCGCGATGCACATACGAAAGAAAAATCCCGATGCCGTCATGTGCGTCCTCCCCTCAGATCACCTGATCAAGAACACAGAGTCCTTTATCGCCTCGCTTATCGCGGCGCGCGATACGGCGAAGAGGAGAGACTGTCTTGTCACAATAGGCATAAGGCCCCGATGGGCCGAGACGGGGTACGGATACATGGAACGGGGAAAAATTTCCGATACCGTAGGGGGAGCAACCGTATACCAGGTTCGGTCATTTCGGGAAAAACCGGACCCGGTGACCGCTGAGAAGTTTCTCAAAGACGGGAAGTTTTTCTGGAACAGCGGGATGTTTGTCTGGAAGGTATCCGCCCTCCTGGACGCGATACAAAGTCTGCTCCCCGATCTGTACGAGGGACTCCTGAAGATTGAAAAGGCTATCGGCACAAACCGTGAGACGCAGGTCCTCTCCGAGATCTATGGGGGTATCGAGCCGGTCTCCATAGATTACGGCATCATGGAGAAGGCCCCCGATGTCGTCATGCTGGAGGGAGATTTCGGGTGGAATGACATAGGAAGCTGGGACGCCCTGTGGGATGTTCTTAACAAGGACGCGAAGGGCAACGTGATGCGGGGAAGGGTCATACGCTCCGGGGCCTCGAACTGTCTGGTATACAGTCCCCAAAAGATGGTGACACTGATCGGGGTGGAGGACCTGATCGTCGTGGAGACGGACGACTCGCTCCTCATCTGCCGGAGGGGGGCTTCACAGAATGTCAAAACGGTTGTGGAACATCTCGAAGAGAGGGGCATGAAGGAATATCTATGAGCATAGCTGATATAATCGGGTTCACGGCGGCGGTTATCTGTTCAGTATCCATGACACCCCAAGTTATCAAGATATACCGGACAAAGAAGACTCAGGATCTCTCACTGGGCGCGTTTTCGGTACTGGCAACCGGCCTGTTCCTGTGGTTCGTCTACGGCCTGCTGATTCACTCGATTCCGGTCATAGCGGGAAACGCAATAGGGGCCAGCTTTACCCTGTACATCATCATCATGAAAATACGACACGGATAAGATATAAAAAGGGGGATCACGGATGAAGATATTCGCGGTGAACGGAAGTCCGAACACGAAGAAGGGGATGACCCACATACTGATGGAGACCTTCCTGGAGGGGGCCAGGGAGGCCGGGGCCGAGGTGGAAACGGTCTTTCTGCAGAAGAAAAAGATTCAATACTGCATCGGCTGTTATAAATGCTGGGTGACAACCCCAGGGGTATGCGTCCACAAGGATGACATGCCTGAACTTCTGGAGAAGCTGCGCGGGGCGGACTATCTGGTGATCGGGACACCCCTGTACGTGGACGGCATGACCGCCCAGACAAAGACATTCCTGGATCGCATGATACCCCTCTCCGATCCCCATTTCGAATTTGTGGACGGGCACTACCGTCATCCGAGAAGATACGGGGAGAATCCTCCCGGTGTTGTCTTGGTCAGCGTATGCGGCTTCTACGAGCGAGACAACTTCGGCGGACTCATCGATCATATGGAGCGTATGTGCCGCAACATGCAGTCCCGTTTCGTGGGAGCGGTGGTGCGGCCATCGAGCTACATCTTCACCCTGGAGGAGATTCTCGCCGAACCGATCAAAGAGATAAAGGAGGCCGCGCGCCGGGCCGGGCGGGAACTGATCGAAAAGGGTACTCTATCGCCGCAGGTCCTGGACGACGTGGCGCGGGATTACCTGCCCAAAAAGGCGTTTCTCGGAGGGTCGAACGATTTCTGGGATCGGTGCATTAAGGCGGGTAAATTTCTCAACCTGTAGAAATTCCTCAGCCGGGAATGTTTCACCTGAACCACACGCCGTCCTGATTGCCCGGGCTCAAAGGGGCCATTATCACGTATAATGGAAAGGAGAAGGCGTATGAGAGTCACAATTATCTACGACAACGAGGCATCCCGGGAAGACCTCCGGGCCGACTGGGGATTTTCCTGTCTCGTGGAGGCGCACGGCAGGAGGATACTCTTTGATACCGGAGCGAAGGGGGATATCCTTCTCGGCAACATGAAGAAATTGGACATCGAACCTACATCGATAGACGACGTGTTTATCTCTCACGCCGACTGGGACCACATGGATGGACTCGAAGGTTTTCTTAAGGAAAACAGCGACATCACCCTCTATATTCCCCCATCGTACCATACACCTCCCGATTCGGTCAGTGAGGTCATCGTGGTAGAGGGACCCACGGAAATCCATGAGGGGATATTCTCCACGGGGGAACTCGGGGGGATCGAACAGGCGCTCATCGTTACCACGGAGAAGGGCCCGGTTATCATAACGGGGTGCTCCCACCCGGGCGTGGGGGATATCCTCGAGGCCGCTTCTACTCATGGGAAGGTATATGCCCTGATAGGAGGTCTCCACGGTTCCAAAGAATTCGAGCGGCTGGAGGGGATAGACGTGGTATGCGCCACGCACTGCACCGAGTTCAAGGCGCAGATAGCTGCACTCTATCCCGATACCTGCATTGAGGGCGGCGCAGGCCGGATAATCGACATATAGGGAAATCAGGGGTCAGGGGTCAGGGGTTGGAAATCGGGGCAGGATAAAGCCATACAGCGCAAATCATAGTATGGGAAGAATCATCTGGAATACATAAGGAGGCAATTACGTGGGATTCCTGAAACTATTCTCGGGCAAAGGGCCCGAAGAGTACGAGCAGAAAGGAGACCGTTTCTTCAAGGTCGGGGAATACGGGGCGGCAAAGATGGAGTATGAAACCGCCCTGGATAAGGCAGGGAAAGGGCAATCGGGAGACGCGGGCCGCGATGACCGCCTCCGAAAAAAGGTGTTCGGAAGCAGGGAGGCCCTAGCCCTGCAGCATAAACAAAACGCGGAGCACCTGAGAGAATCCGGAGACCATGAGGGCGCATCGGAACTGCTGGACCTGGCGCTGGAGCTGACGCAGGACCCGAAGATTGCGGCCGAGCTCAAGCAACTGCTGGGCAGGGCACGGAACGGTATTACAGAAAATGATACGGGGGCTCCCCTGCCATACACTGAGGAAGATACGGAAGAGGACCGGGAATGGCACATAGAGGAGAATGAACACTTTACCGCCCTGTGCGGCGCCTTGGCGGAGGAGACACAGGAGGCCTATCACGGTTACGGAGACGCGTTCAGAACGGGGTATGTTGCCCTGAACCAGGGAGAATATGAACTGGCGGTTACATTCTTGTCACAGGCCCTGGAAGAGAATCCGCCGGACAGCCTGATCCCCCCTGAGCTGGCCACGGCGTACCTGAACCTGGAGAGGTACGAAGAGGCACTCGCGCTGACGGAACGATTCCTAGAGCATCACCCCCGTTCCATACAAGGGTACCACACCTTGTGTGAGACCCTGTGGGCGGACGAACAGTTCGATGATGCCCGGGAGCGGATCCTCGCCTGCCCCAAAGAGATAGCGGGCATGCCGCCCATCCTGCACCTCAAGGGTGAGTCGCTGGGACGGTCTGGAAGGCATCAGGAGGCGGAGTCCTTCTACCGGGACCTTCTCGAGTCTCACGGCTTTGATGAACACACAGCCATGTCGCTGGCAGCAACGTATGAATCGCTTGGCAAAGAGGAGGACGCCCTCGATCTGTATAGCGAGATAATGCGGCAATGCCGTGGCTGCGGCGCACGGATCAACCCCTTCGTCAAACAGAGATACGCAGACATCTCCTTGGAACTGGGAGATCATTCAGCGCAGATACTGGAGATATATCTCTCGCTGATCGATGAAGACCCGGCAGGGAGGGAAAACCATTTCAGAAAGGTGGAGCAGATCTATACTGCTATGGGAAACGAGCGGGAGGCCCGCAGGTACCGACTGTTCGCCAATGACCTGAGCGGCCAGCCCACCGATTGACAGGCTCACAATTGGAAAAACAATAGAAACCGAACGGGAAAACATGAGGGGGCACAATGAAGATACGGCTCCTGCTGATAGACGCCCTTAATCTCATCCGCCGGGTGTATGCCGCCCAACCGGGAGATGACGGGCCGGGCCGCGTGGATGACTCTCTGAAAACAAGCGTCCACTCCCTCCAGCGCGCCCTGCGCGAATGCCAACCCACCCACGCGATCTGTGTCTTTGACGGACACGAACCGAGCTGGCGCCATAGTCTGTATCCAGAATACAAGGCCGGGCGTACCCCCATGCCCGAGGTGCTGGATACCAGTATGGACCGATTCAAGGACGCGTTTTTGGAGATCAGTGCCCCCTCCGTGTATTTTCCGAACCTGGAGGCGGACGATGTTATCGCGACACTGGCGGTCAAGGTGGCGGCACGCGGCGGCACCGCCATCATACTCTCCACCGACAGGCTGTTTCTGCAGCTTGTCTCGGATCTGGTAATGGTGCGTGATCATTTTCAGCGGATTGACATGGACCGGACACACGTACAGGAGAAGCTGCACGTAAGGCCCGACCAGGTGGTAGACCTGTTCGGGCTCGCGGGATACGCAACCAACAACATACCCGGCGTCCCTACCGTGGGGATAAAAACCGCCGCCAGACTGCTCGGTGATCTGGAAACGCTGGAGACCATCCTGTCGGTCGCCCACACCATCAAGGGCAAACTGGGTGAGACGCTGTACAGACACGTCGAGGATGCACGTCTGTCACAATCACTGGTCCGCCTGAAGGATACCCTGGAGTTGGGACTGAACTTGAAATCGTTTCGATGCGCGGGTTAGCCATAGGATCATCCTACACAGCAGTTTCCTGAATTTTGACGAAACATTTTGACAAAGGCGGAAAATCATGCGAGAAAAGAGACTGGCTTGGTTCATAAGCCAACAATGAATAACAACCTGTCATTCGGGAAACAACATGGATGAGAAATACATCTTTTTCATTGTTGATGAAGACCCCTTCTTTACAGAAGAACTATCCGATGTCCTGACATCAGACGGGCAGACGGTATATTCCGGCACCGTGAGCACCGACATTGTGCCAGAGATCATCACCAAAAAACCTGATTGCATCATCTTGAACATCATCACTCCCGGGGCGGAGAGTCTCAAATTATTACAACACCTGAGACAGGGAAGTGCTTTGAGGGATACACGGATAGCAATTATGTCAGCGCAACCGGACGAGCTCGATCGTCAGTTGGTCTTCGCCTCCGGGGCAGATTCCCTTATAACCAAACCCATTGACAAGAGAACTATCGCCGATGATCTCAAACGAATCATCGAGGAGAAATTCACCTTTACCTTCTGGGGCGTGCGTGGGACCCTGACGGTACCAGGCCGAAAGACATTACGGTACGGAGGGAACACACCCTGCGTCAGTTTTCGGGTACCTGGGGACACCCTGCTCATATTCGATGGCGGGAGCGGAATAAAAGAACTGTCGAACCTCCTCCTGTCTGATGCACGTATCCTCACAAGAGCCACGATATTTATATCGCATCCTCACTGGGATCACATAAACGGCCTTCCTTTTTTCGTACCGCTGTACCCGCGGGGGAACACCCTTGAGATCTGCGGCCCGCCCAACAACGGCATGTCCATGCGCGAATTGATAGCA
>JAUSPK010000098.1 GCA_030655735.1 Syntrophales bacterium
TAACTCCTTACCTCAAAAATAATTGAGAAGCGCACGTCCGCCGCTCACCTCCTGTTCTCAAAATAGGACTCCCTGGAAGAACAGAAAAAAAGCGGACATATCATGTGCTACAAAACCGGACAATTCTATTTGTTCTTGACAAGACAATAAAAATCCTTGCCATACCGCCCCCCATCCAATAGCATATACGGGTCGTATCAGCGGTATGGAAGGAAAACGACTGCGAGGTATCTGGGATGATTGTCAAGATAACAAGCAGCGCCATACTGGGTATAGACTCCTACCCGGTCGATGTGGAGGTGGATATCTCCCGCGGCCTCCCGCAGTTCTTCACGGTCGGCCTCCCCGATCTCTCCGTCAAGGAGAGCAAGGATCGGATAAAGGCCGCCATAAAAAACTCCGGCTACACCTTTCCCGGTACCCGAGTGACCGTCAATCTGGCCCCCGCTGATATCAAAAAGGAGGGGACGGGGTTTGACCTCCCGATAGCCATAGGCATCCTGGCGGCACAGGGGCTGATCAAAGAAGACCACCTTTCCGACTATCTTTTTACAGGGGAACTGTCGCTGGACGGAAGCGTAAAGGGCGTCCACGGCGCCCTGCTGGCGGCGATTCAGGCGGCAAAGATGGGACTTCGGGGCATTGTGCTTCCGCGGGACAACGCCGCCGAGGCCTCGATGGTTGAAGCGATAGAGGTCATCGCTGTCGATTATCTGCACGAAGCGGTTGAGTTTCTGAACGGCACCAGAGAGATCCCTCCTCTGGAGACGGATATCTCCCGACTCTTCTCCCGGAGCCTCCCCTATCCCTTCGATTTCAGCGAGGTAAACGGTCAGAATCAGGCGAAGAGGGCGCTGGAGGTGGCGGCGGCCGGGGGGCACAATATAATCATGGTCGGTCCCCCGGGGTCCGGCAAGACCATGCTGGCACAGCGCCTCCTGACGATCCTCCCCGATCTTTCCTTTGAGGAGGCCATCGAAACAACGAAGGTACACTCGGTCGCCGGCCTGCTCGGCAGGAAGGACCCCATCCTGGCCGCGCGGCCGTTTCGCGCGCCGCACCACTCCATATCCGACGCGGGCCTGGTAGGGGGGGGACGCGTACCCAGGCCGGGGGAGATCAGCCTTGCCCATAACGGTGTCCTGTTTCTGGATGAACTGCCGGAATTCAAGAGGAATGTCCTGGAGGTGCTGAGGCAGCCCCTGGAGAGTGGTTCGATAACCGTCTCACGCTCGTTTGCCTCGGCAACCTACCCCGCGAGGTTCATGCTTGTGGCCGCCATGAATCCGTGCCCCTGCGGTTATTTTACCGACAGCCATAGGCAGTGCCGGTGCACCCCCCATCAGATACGGCAGTACCGGGCCAAGATATCGGGTCCCCTGCTCGACCGAATCGATATCCACATAGAGGTCCCCTCCGTGCGGTACAAAGAACTGGCGCAAGGGGATGGAGGAGAGACATCCGAGACCATCAAGGGGCGCGTGAACGGGGCGAGGGATATCCAGAAGGGGCGGTTCAGGGGCGCTGCAGCGTGTAACGCTGGAATGTCCAACAGGCAGATAAAGAAGCACTGTGTTCTGGACGAGGAATCCCGGAGACTGATCGAAATGGCGGTCGACCGGCTCGGCCTGAGCGCGCGGGCCTATACCAGGATACTGAAGGTGTCCAGGACCATCGCGGACCTCGAGGGTGAAAAAGAGATTCGTCAGCCCCACGTATCGGAGGCCATCCAGTACCGGACCCTGGACAGGGATGTGATATAGACAGGGCCGTCCCTCTTTTTACCCTTGACAGGCCGGCACCTTTGCGGGTATTTCCTACAGATTATTTCATAGTCACAATCCCCGGGGAAGACGATGATCGGGTATCGCGCCCATCCGGGTATTCGTGCCTGTTCAGATACATACGCCCTTTTTTGAGAGGAAGACCACGATGGAGATCAAAGTTACACAAGTCGATCCGCAACAGATGAAGGCAAAACCGCAGGATGAATCCCAGCTCGGGTTCGGAAAGATATTCACCGATCATTTCTTCCTTGCGAAATACGACGGCGACAAGGGGTGGCACAATGCCTCCATAGAACCCATCCGGCCCCTGTCTCTCGATCCGGCCTCCATGTGCCTCCACTATGGTCAGGAGATATTTGAAGGGATGAAGGCCTACCGGGGGGAGGACGACTCCATCTATCTGTTCAGGCCGGAAGAGAACATAAAACGGATGGGCCGTTCCGCGGAGAGGCTGTGCATGCAGCCTATGGATGGCGACCTGTTCATGGAGGGACTGAAAAAGCTGGTCCTCCTCGAGAAGGACTGGATACCGCACGGCGCGGGAACATCCCTGTATATCAGGCCGACGATGATCGCGACGGAGGTTGCCCTCGGGGTACACCCATCGAACAGATATATGTTTTTCATCATTGCGGGCCCGGTCGGGGCCTACTATCCGGAGGGATTCAGTCCAACCAAGATATATGTGAGCGAAAAATATACCCGATCGGCCCCCGGAGGGGTGGGGGACTGTAAGGCGGGGGGCAACTACGCGGCGAGCCTCTATGCAAGCAAGGAGGCGTCGGAAATGGGCTACACCCAGGTGCTGTGGCTCGATGCGAAGGAGCGAAAATATGTTGAGGAGGTGGGGACGAGCAATATCTTCTTTGTTATCGGAGATGACCTGATAACACCCCCTCTCGGAGGAAGCATCCTCCCCGGTGTCACGCGCGATTCCGTCATCCGGCTTGCGGGGTCATGGGGGGTCAACGTCCTGGAGAAACAGCTGTCTATAGATGAGGTATTGAGCGCCAACGCGGATGGGACCCTCAAAGAGGTCTTCGCGTCGGGGACGGCAGCCATCGTATCGCCGGTGGGACAGATCTACTACCGGGGAAAAGAATATGTGATCGGCGAGGGAAGCACCGGCCCATTGACCGAACGGCTGTACAATGAAATACTGCAGATCCAGTATGGGGAAAAGGAAGATCCCTTCGGGTGGAGGGTTAAGATCTCGTAATCATCATCTCCTGAAAAGGGTGATCGCTCCCTTTTCGGCAATCCACAAAACTGTTGACAGGCCTGTGGATAGGATTGTTGATACAAGAGGTAACTGCCCGGTTGACGATAGCTTATACCGGTTTGCCCGCAATATGGTCAGCCAGTAATGCTAAATAATAACAGCTATTTACACCTATACCCTCGTTATCTCATGGTTACCGTAAAGCCTATGCTCGAATATTTTACCAACGGTTATCACTGGAAAAAATCTTTTCTGTTTTTGTCTGTAATCGCGGCCCTTACCCTCCCTGGAATACCGGCCCTCTCGCAGGCTTTGTCTCTCGATGAGCTCGCCGGAAAAATACAGGGGGCGTATGACCATACCGGGGACTTCAAGGCAAACTTCATACAAGAGGCAACCATCAAGTCGATGGGGAGAACAACAAGGGAGGAGGGCACGGTCTACCTGAAGAAACCTGAAAGGATGCTCTGGGACTATACGAAGCCTTCGCTGAAAAAACTGGTCATCAATCCCCGAAAGGCGTGGCTGTACCTGCCGGACGATAACATCGTGTATGTCCAGGACGCGAAAGCGCTCCTGTCATCGAAGATGACGATACGCTTTCTGACCGGTATCGGACGGCTGAAAGACGATTTTAACATGGCCCTTCCCGCCGGAGGGCCCACGGATACAGAGGGAAATTATGTCGTAGTTCTCACGCCGCGCGGATACGAGGCCGGTATCAAGAGCCTTCTGCTGACCGTAGACAAAGACACCTTCCACATCACAGGATGTGTCTTTACCGACCTGTACGATAATGACACCAGGCTCATCTTCAGCGACATAGAGTTCAATGCCGATCCCCCGGATGAACTGTTCGACTTCACCCCCCCGCCGGGCGTTAAGATATATAATATCCAGGGGCAGTAAGCCTGGGAAAACCCCTGACCCCTCTTTTACCATAAAAGGCTTCACGCCTGAATTCCATAAAACCCTTACGGGTAAACTCCTGACCCCTGACCCCCGAATTACTCCCACCTGAAAGGAGTGTCCCGGTCAAAATCCGGGGTCAGGTCCCGTTCACTCACATCCTGCACGAAGATATTGTCAAAGCCCATGTCCAGGGCCCGGTTCACCACCGTCTCATATTCCTCGTTTGTAACTCTTCTTCCGAGAAGGGGATGACTCGCGACGGTCTGAACAGGGGTGTACTGCGACATGATGCTGAGAGAAAGGGATGTCGATATATCCCTCTTGATTATCTCGAGGACCTCCAGGCTGTTTTCGACCCTTCCGGGGAGTACCAGATGCCGAACGATCACGCCCCGTTTCGCGACCCCGTTTTCGACCTCCAGACAGTCCCCCACCTGCCGCACCATCTCGCGTATCGCTGAGGCGGCATGAAGGACATAATCATCCACGCCCGAAAACTCGCATGCGTCCCGGTCATTGCCATATTTGAAGTCGGGCAGGTATATATCGACGATCCCGTCAAGGAGTCCGATGATTTCCCGGTTCTCATACCCCCCGCAGTTGTAGACAAGGGGGATGGAGAGCCCTTTTTGAGAGGCATCGAGAAGGGCTCCGATAAGGCCCGGAAGATGGGGAGTCGGCGTCACCGCGTCAATATTGTGGCACCCTCTGTCCTGGAGGTCTGTCATGATACGTGACAGATCCACAAGGTCAATCGTCTCACCGGCTTGCTGATGGCTGATCTGATAGTTTTGGCAGTAGATACACCGCATGTTGCAGGATGAAAAAAAGATGGTCCCCGCGCCGCCGTGTCCTGAAAGGGCTGGTTCTTCTCCATGGTGCGCCAGGGCGCTGTCGATCATGGGACGGGCGTCAAGGCGGCAAAACCCTTTCTCACCCGCCGTTCTGTCAACACGGCACCGATGTGGGCACAGGACACAACTCCTCATAATGCCGGCAAGGGTATCCGCCCTTTTTTTTAATTTTCCCTCCCCGCGAAGACTGGTATATGCCGGGCTCATACACTGCTACATTTTCTTTGTAACGGAACTCAGTTTGCCGCTCTCCACCAGCTCCAGGAATTCTTCCCCGAGGTGCTTCGATACCTCGACCACCTTCCGCCAGTTCGCCATTCTCTTTGCGGGATTGTCGGCGTACTTCCTGAAATCCCCACGCTCAGGCACCTTAGCATAGGGCAATTTACGGATGAAATCACTCGACGGATATACCATCAGGAGATTTTCCAGATACTCCCCGGGAGGCTGCCGGGAGGAGAAACTCTTGTCAAACCAGGTAGGTGTCAGCCGTTGCTGGTGGTTAAACAGGAGGGTGACCGCTCCCTTTCCGCCGGAGTATTTCTGATTGAGCTCGTAGTCCATGAGGCCTCCATCCCGATACATGCCGCTCGGCGCGCCATATATGTCTCTGACGCCGGCGGCGGCAAGAGGCACCGCTGAGGAGGCCAGGAGCGCGTGTTTGAAATTTGCCTCGTTCAGGGGGATCGCCTGTCCCTTGAAATCGTGGTTGAGACAAAAATAGGGCAGGATTGGACTGTTGTGGAATACCACCCTCTGAAAAAACCGGTGGATCATGCGTCGGTTGAGGGCATTGCATACAAATCCCGTCCCAAGGGCCAGCATCTGGAGCCATTTTATATTTGAAGCGGCAAGGTGTTTCGAGCGGGCCGTGATGATCGCCAGCCGGTATTTTCTGTTGGCCAGTGCAAACGGGAGGGCATCATCATCGATATAGGAATCTATAAGATCGTGGAGGGCCTGTCGGATCGTCTCCGGTGTGTCCTTCTTGGTAAAATGCATGGCGATGTACGCCTCGATGAGCTTTTCATAACTCTTTTCAGGCGCCGGCTGCATCCATGCGGCGAAGCGTAACGCGCCCGCTGATGAACCCGCGAGGACGGCGGGGCGCTTATTGCCGAGCACCCCACTCTTCAAGAGCGAGAGGTCGAAACCGCTTGCCACAAGCCAGCGCGGCCCCGGAGCAGCTCCGACATAGGTGGTGACGTTGTCGAAATCGAACTCACCGGCCCGGATACTCTCATGTACGCTCTTCCCGGC
>JAUSPK010000100.1 GCA_030655735.1 Syntrophales bacterium
GGAATGCCACGGTTTCCCGTCTTTCCTTCTTCCATAAAACACGTTCATTGCTGCAGGGGTACCGCCGGAACTCGCGATCACCCTGTCGGGCAGAACATTGGACAGCGCCCGGTAAATGACTTCAGTAAGGAAATGGCCCACCCCCATCCGTGCAGCCACGGCTGCAGGGAACTTGCAGTTCACAACGCTTCCTTCGGGGGCAGAAAGCTGTATAGGCCTGGCACACCCATCGTTGTTCGGGATGTCCGGGGCAAACATGCTTTTCACTGCCATAAAGACATAGGCATAGGTAAAGTTAAAAACAACGTTGCCGCCCCAGTCTACCTGACCGGAAGAACCGTCGAGGTCTACAAGGATATCGCTTCCCCTTATCTCGACCTTTGCCTGAATAACAATATCCCCTTTTCCCTTGATCTGCTCGATTGTACCTCTCGCATTGTAAACACCGTCGGGAACCTTTTCGATCTCTTCCCTCATGCTCTTCTCAGTGAGGCCGATAACCTGGTCCGCCAGGTCATCGAGGGTGTCAAGGTTGCTTTCCTTGAGCATCTGGCGCACCTTCTCGGCACAGACATGGTTTGCCGCTATCTGTGACCGGATATCTCCGATAACCTCATCGGGTGTCCGCACATTCCAGCGGATCATGTCCAATAACGACTCGTTGAGTACTCCCCTGTCGTAGAGTCTCACCGGGGGGATGAAAAGGCCTTCCTCGAAGACGTCATGATTGTCCGAAGCAACACGTCCCCCGATGTCGGAGTGATGGAAAACACAGGCCGTAAAGGCAACCAGTTGTTCTTTATAATAAATAGGGCTCATAACGCATACATCGTTCAGGTGGCCTGCCAGTGCCCAGGGATCGTTTGTAATAAAGACATCACCGGGTTGGTAATGGTCTAAAGGAAACTTTTTAATGAGATTCTTTATTCCCAGGGCCATGGCCCCTGACTGCCCGGGGGTCGCAAAGCTCCCCTGAGCCAGTTCCCGGCCCAATCTGTCCGTAAACATGCAGGTATAGTCATGGGCATCCCTGAGCAGGCTCGAGAATGCCGTGCGGGCGACGCTTGAGTCCGCCTCGTCCACAATGGAAATAAGTCTTCGCCACAAAATCTCTAACGTGATCGGATCAAACGCGCGCGGCATTTTCATACCTCCTTAAGGTCAATCCACAAAAACCCAAAATCATCTATTAATACATGACCATCCTCGCCAACAATGAGGGTTGATTCTTTTTCCTCGATAATGGCCGGACCCTGAAACTCAGCAGTTGGAAAGAGTTTGTATCTATCGTACACAGTATAAGGGATAAAGTCCCTGGCAATCGGAGAATACGCCTGGCGTCGTCCCTTAATCGCTGCGTTGAGGGACTGCCCCTTCTTCCTGCTGAATCTGGGTAACTGCAGGAGGCGCTCGGGAAGACTTGCCCTGATTTTGAAATTGATGAATTCCACTTCCGATTCAGGATATGTTCTGCCATAGAGTTTCTTATAGACATCGTCGAAGAGGCGCCGGATATCCGCTCTCTGAAGTTTTGTAAATGCCCCCGCAGGTACAGGCACATTGATTTCCGACCCCTGTCCCACGAAACGCATATCCAGAGACCGTTCGTAACGAATCGTCTCGTCGGCAGCCTCCTTCTTCAGAATTTTCCCGGCATCTGTTTCGAGCCCCCTGAAGATATCCTCTATCTCGGAAAAGTTCACACTGGTGAGGGGAACCTTGTGGCTACGGAGCAGATCAAACGCCCGCGGTGCAGTGAAAAACCCCATGGCTGAACCCACACCGGCATTCGGCGGCACAAGCAAACGGGGTGCCCCCAGCTTTTTGGCCAGGCCATAGGCGTGCACCGGTCCTGCCCCTCCAAATGCGGTGATGGTTACGATTTTAGGGTTTCCACCTTTTTCGGCAATATGTGTTTTGGCTGCTGCTGCCATGGTTTCGTTAATGAGATCGTGGATTCCCCAGACTGCCTGAATGAATGATACCCCAAGGGGTTGGGCAATCCTTTCCTCGACGCCGCGTCTTGCGCTCTCCTTGTCGAGATTCATCGTCCCGCCAAGAAAATAATTTTCATCGAGATAGCCCAGCAGGAGATCGGCATCAGTCACACAGGGGCCCATGCCCCCCCTCCCGTAGCATATAGGTCCGGGGTCTGCTCCAGAGCTTTCCGGACCAACCTGGAGCGTACCGAGCTTGCTTACCTTGGCAATACTGCCTCCTCCGGCGCCTATCTCCATCAAATCTACAACAGGTACCTGAATCGTGAGGCCGCTTCCCTTCATGAACCTCTGGACGCGACCGACCTCAAAGGTCGGTACAACACCTGCGACCCCTTTCTGGATCAGGCATGACTTGGCCGTCGTGCCCCCCATGTCAAAGCAGAACATCTCGGGGATGTTGAAGTGCTTGCCGTAATATTGGCCTGCGATGACCGCCGCTGTGGGCCCGGATTCGATAATCCTTACTGGAAATTCGGCTGCCGTTTCCACAGAGGTAACGCCGCCGCTGGAAAGCATGATAAAG
>JAUSPK010000103.1 GCA_030655735.1 Syntrophales bacterium
CTCTAAAGGAATAAGTGATAAGTTTCAAGTCGCTCTGGTAAACCGAGGGAAGGTAATAATTGTTAATCACGAGTATGATAAGATTACCGATAAGGGCCTAGAGCCAGCGGTAATATTTCCAGAAATAGCTAAGAATTATAAACAATTTATTGATTTAACCATAAAATTAAACGGAAGAGCAGATGCAGCATGGTGCTGAATCCGAACCCCAAAAATCGCTTATGGGGAAGCTTCACCACTACGCAGTTCGCGTCCCACGGTTTGGCCGTTACCGCTTAAGCTAGGAGGGAAGTATACATTGCCCATAAAACGAGGTATAATCAGTCAAAGTTATTTTCACCGGCTCCGCCGGTTTCGGGTTTAGTCAGAAGGAGAATCATCATGTCAGCAGTAGGGGAGAACATACGGAGGATACGGGAGGAGATCGCCGAGGCGGCTCTGAGGTCGGGGAGGGAGCCTTCCGAGATCAGGCTGATGGCCGTGACCAAGACGGTGGATGATAAACGGATACTGGAGGCGATCGAGGCCGGTGTGGATATCATGGGCGAGAATTACATCCAGGAGGCGAAGAGAAAGATCGAGGCGATGGATGTGGATGTCAAATGGCACATGATCGGCCACCTGCAGTCCAACAAGGCAAAATACGCGGTAAGGCTCTTTGACATGGTTCACTCCGTCGACCGGATGGGGCTCGCCGCGGAGCTTGATAAACGGTCTGCGGCCGCCGACCGCGTGACCGATATTCTTGTAGAGGTGAATGTCAGCGGCGAGGAGAGCAAGAGCGGTGTCCGCGCGGATGATGCGCCCGCCCTGGTAAGGGAAATCGCGCGGCTCGATAATCTTTCGATCCGGGGACTCATGACGATGCCCCCCTGGTTCGATGATCCGGAAGACGCCAGGCCGTACTGTGTGGCCCTGCGGGAGCTGAAGGACAGGATTGCCGCGGAAGAGATACCGGGTGTCGAGATGCGCGAGCTCTCAATGGGGATGTCGGGCGATTACCGGGTTGCCGTGGAGGAGGGCGCGACCATCGTGAGGGTCGGGACCGCCATATTCGGCGCGCGGGTGTGAGTACATACAATGGAGTCGCATTCACCCTCACCCCAACCCTCTCCCATCAAGGGAAGGGAGAGGGAGGTTTATGACTTCTTACGAGTGCATTAAGCATTAAACATTGAAGCTCCCCGCAACAAGTTGCGGGGAATCTCCTATTGTTAAGGAAAATATTTGTTTTGTATTCGCTCGCTTACCCCGCCGCAAGCAACGGGGAATGCGCTCGCTGTTCAATTCAACATCAAAAATTGTTTTAACTGTTCTCCTGGCCTTCGCTTCCCGGTTTCTGCCCTTTATAGATGAATCTCTCGAGCAGCCTGTGGTAGGGCGTCCAGTCTGATTCATTCCCCGGAGCGTTCATAAATCCGCTGAACGCGTTTGTCTTCGCGTCCAGATCATCGATAAAGTTTACGATGAGGGCCTCCAGCGTCTTTGGACGTTTCGGAGATCCGAATTCCAAGACCCCGTGATGACTGAGGAGTATGTGCCGAAGCTCGAGGGCGAGCTGCTTTGGGAAGTTCTCGATTGCGGCGATCTTTGTGTTCACAAACTCTACCGCCAGGACGATGTGACCGACAAGCCGTCCCTCGTCGGTATAGTCCATTGTGCCGTCGAATGAGAGCTCGTGAATCTTTCCTATGTCATGCAGTATCCCCCCCGTCATGGCGAGATCCCTGTTCACCTGCCGGTAATGCTGTGTCACCGGGTCGAGAAGCTGTGTCACGGAGAGCGTGTGTTCGAGGAGCCCCCCTATGTACGCGTGATGAAAGCCTTTAGCTGCTGGCGCCTTTCGGAAGGCATCCGCCGTCTTCTCGTCACCGAATATCAGATCCAGGAGGGCCTTCAGGTGCGGGTTCTGTATCGTGCGTATGATCTCCATGAGCGCCTCAAACATTTCGGAAGTGTCCGAGGCGGATGACGGCAGATAATCGGCAGGTGTGACTGCCGGGTCATTGACGACGGAGATCTTCGAGATGGAGAGCTGAATCATATTTCTGAAGCTTACCGCCTGGGACTGGATCTGGATGATGTCCCCCGTCTGGAATATGCCGTTCATCTCGGCCGCCCTGTCCCATACCCTCCCCTCGACCTCCCCCGTTGTGTCTCTGAGCTTCAGATTCAGGTAGGGGTTTCCCTTCTGGGATATGGCCATATTCTTTTCCGTAACGAGAAACAGGTCACTGACCCGGTCCCCCGCCCGTATATCCTTCACATAGATGTTTTTCGTGTTCAAAACCGTACCCGCCTTTCGTTGGAATATACCTTGAATGCCCCGCCTCTCACGTGTCCTATGAGGGTGATGCCCGCGTCCTTTAAGATGCCGACCGCCTCGGAGGTCGGAACCGAATGGGAGATCATGATGGGGATGCCCAGCGTCCACACCTTCTCCGCGATCTCCGAGGAGACCCTTCCCGTCTTGACGATGATCTTGTCGGAGCAGTCGATGCCACCAAGCAGGGCATATCCGCCCAGCATGTCGATGGTGTTGTGCCGCCCGATATCGTCCCTGAGAATGATGATCTTCTCCGTGTCGGCGAGGGCCGAACAGTGGGTGCCGTGCGTCTCCTTGTGGAGCGGAGATGAGGACAGCAGCTCTTCCATAAATTCGATCGCCTTCTCCGGGGATATCGAAATATCGGATGTAATACGGTCTTTTCTCTTCCCCGATCCCTTTGTCTTTGCGCCGCTGGACAGGATGAATAGGCCCGAAGAGGTCGGCTCCGAAGGGGCTTTATCTTTTGTGAGGACGTCAACCCTCAATTTTTCAGGGTCTGCCGTGATTGTTTCTATGTCTTTCAGGGTTTCGATAGCGCCGAGCGACCTGAGGAAGCCTGCCGCCAGTTCCTCGAGGTAGACCCCCGTGCAGGCGATGGTCGCGACCCTCCGGCTGTTCAGAAATATTTCAACGGGTTCCTCCCTGACGACCGGTTCGGAGATCCGGGAGATCGTTCCCTTGTTGTAAAAGGTTACATCGATCTTTTCCGTGGGCGCCTTCACGTCGTCCTCTCTCTGAGCATCCGGTGGTCCTCCACCCGGATGGTCAGTTTTGTTTTATCAAAATATTCCATAAGTGGAATTATAAACTTGCGCGACAGGCCGGTCAGCTCCTTGAAGGTGGCGGGGGATGCCTTGCCGTCTTTGATAAGAAGCGCCCGGTAATCCTCCTTCAGCTGGTCGAGGGCCTCACGGTGGAAATACATATCCTCGTTGAGCTTGACGAGAACGTTTTCGCTCAGCATGACATTCAGGATATCGACTGCCGCCTTCCTATTTTTGGAAAATTTTTCCATGAGCTCTTTTGTCAGAGGGGGCGTCAGTGCCGCGTTCTTATAAATGCCGGTGATCTCTTCCCTGAGCTGTGCCTCGTCCTCTTTCAGCTTGACCGCGTGACCCTCGATCCGGACAGTTTCCTTTGCCGCGACGATTTTTTTGTCATCCCCCAGGTCTTTGATCGCCTTGCTGAAGAGCTTGGGATCGAT
Organism: Syntrophales bacterium; assembly: GCA_030655735.1. GTDB lineage: Bacteria > Desulfobacterota > Syntrophia > Syntrophales > UBA2210 > UBA6078. The sequence goes on from JAUSPK010000103.1 coordinate 3,534, forward strand.
AAAATCTCCAAGGGTGATCCTCAGTTCTTCTCTGGAGATGCCCTCCTTCAGGGGATATTTCTTATGGTATGCCGATATCTCGGAGATCACCCGGTCCTGGAAATCCCCATATGCCCGGGAGGAAATAACCCTGCGTTCGTCGCGGTCGATCAGGAGAACCCTTTTTTCAGACAGCATCTTCTCAAGGATCTTTTCCTGCTCGCCGGGCGAAAGGCCGGTCCGTATTGCGAGACTCAGGCCTGGGATGCCGTCGAGGCCGGCCCTTTCCAGTATGATCTCTGTTTTCTCCTCCCCGGTCCCCTGGTCGAGTTTTTCCACTTCGCCGGGTGTCGAATGCTTCCTGCGTTTTTTTGCGAGGGGATCCGTGATCTCACCCCCTCCGACCGTGGTAATCGGAGAATAGCTCCTGATGACAAACCGGTCCCCCGACATCGCCACCACCGGGGTTGCAGGGATCACCTGCGCGTATGTCTCTTCCCCAGGCTCCAGTTCGTCCCGGTCGGGCAATATGATTCTCGAAATTGTTTCACTGGTCCCCGTGTGGAATCTGACAAGCGCCCGATTCTTCAGTTTCTTGCCCGCGCTGGCAAGGTATTTCATGTGAATATCCAGGCGATCGGATGCCTCAAATGTGGAGGGGCGGGTGAGGACATACCCCCTCTCTATCGTTGTGCGGTCAGTTCCCTGGAGGTTGATGGCTGTTCTCTGCCCGGCCTGTGCCTCTTCTGCGGTTTCGTTGTGGACCTGAATACCCCGTATCTTTGCCTGTCCCCCGGAAGGCATGATCTCGACGGTGTCTCCAACCCGTATCTTCCCGGAGGCGAGCGTCCCGGTTACCACCGTGCCAAAGCCCTTCATGGTGAATACCCGGTCCACCGGCAGCCTGAAAAGGCCCGAATCTGTTCTTTCATCCAGTGTGGATATGATTTCGCTGAGTGCCTGAAGGAATTCCGGGAGTCCGGCGCCGGTAACCGATGAAAGGGGAACGATCGGAGATCCCTCCAGAAAGGTTCCCTCGAGAAAGTTCCTGACATCTTCCTGCACGAGGGCAAGCCATTCCTCGTCCACCATGTCTATCTTCGTGAGGGCCACAATCCCCCTTTTGATGCCGAGGAGCTCGCATATCTCGAAATGCTCCCGCGTCTGCGGCATGACGCCTTCGTCCGCCGCGATCACCAGGGCAACCAGGTCGATCCCCGCGGCGCCGGCGACCATATTCTTTACGAATTTTTCATGACCGGGGACGTCCACGATCCCGATCTTCTGACCATCCGGGAGGACAAGGGGCGCGAACCCCAGTTCGATCGTAATCCCTCGCTCTTTCTCCTCCTTGAGTCGGTCCGTATCCACGTTGGTGAGGGCCTTTATGAGGGAGGTCTTCCCGTGGTCGACATGTCCCGCTGTGCCCAAGATGATGTGTTTCATGATTTCCGTCCGATGACCCTGGCCGTTGTTCTGCCTGTTGCAGGAATAACAAAAACGTGCGGTTTACACAAGCGGATTGTCTGTATCGACGATTCTTGTGACGTACAATCCCCTTTTGTAATATCATGGTGAGTATGTTATAAATCGCCGCTGACTATGAGAATCCTTGGCCTTGACTACGGGGAAAAAAGAATAGGGGTGGCGGTCTGCGACGAACTGGGTATGACCACCAGGGGGATTGCCACTATTGCCAGGAAAAACTGGAAGCGGGACATCAAACAGGTCGCCGCGCTTGTAGAGGAGTATGGTGCCCAGATGATCGTTGTCGGGTATCCCGTCAGGCTGGATGGCACGGAGGGGATCGCCTGCGAGAAGGTGAACGGGTTTGTCGATGCCCTTGAGGCGGGTGTCTGTGTGCCTGTTGTGAAATGGAACGAGGCCCTCTCCACGAAAGAGGCGGAGGGCCTGCTCAGAGAGGCGGATGTGAATCCCAGAAAGGGAAGGGCGGTTGTTGACAGAATGGCGGCCGCCATTATCCTCCAGGACTATCTGGAACATAACCCGAAATTCTTAGAAGGGGATACCCCCGCAACTTGAGGCCGCGAAACCCCGGAGAGAACAGGAAAGATGACCAAGAAGTGGCTTAAAATAATTGCGGCCACAGGTGTGGCGCGCGCGAAGGCTATATCCCTAAATATGGTCAGGAACTGGCGTAAGACAATTGTGGTCATAGGTGTGGCGTGCGCGATGGTTGTATCCCTCCTGTGCCTGATTTTTTTCAATTATGCCAGCAGCCCGATAGATTTTGTGTACAGGGAGGTTACGGTAGAGATACCCCGGGGTATCTCCTTTGACAAGACGGCTAACATTCTGGAAGAAGCGGGACTGCTCAGACATAAAAAGGGGTTCTATCTCCTGGCCTTTGTAACGGGTGCATCGAAACATATTCAGGCGGGCGAGTATGATTTGCGCAGCTCCATGAGCCCGATGACCGTCCTGGAAAGGCTGGTGAAGGGGAAGGTCAAGGAATATCCGGTCTTCATACCGGAGGGATTTACGCTGCTCCGCATAGCCACCCGTCTTGAAAATCAGGGACTTGCCGATCGTGACCTGTTTATCAGCCTTGCGTCGGACAGCCGATTACTGTCGTCCCTCGGCATAGAGGGGGAAAGCGCCGAGGGGTACCTCTTTCCCGATACCCATACGCTTAACAAGTCGATGGGCGAGGAGGTGATTATACGGTTTATGGTGCGGCAGTTCAGGAAGGTCATGACGCCCGGCATGCTGGAGAGGGCGGACGAGCTGGGCCTTACGGAGGATGAGGTTGTGACCCTTGCCTCCATTATCGAAAAGGAGGGAGGGCCGAAGGAGGAAAAGCTCTTGGTATCAGCTGTTTTTCATAACAGACTGAAGAAAGGCATGAGACTGCAGAGCGACCCGACAGTCATTTACGATATTGAGGATTTTGATGGAAATCTCAGGAAGACGGATCTTCAGAGGAAAACACCCTACAATACCTACCGGATACAGGGCCTGCCCCCGGGACCTATCTGTAATCCTGGGCGGGAGGCGATTGAGGCCGCCCTCTATCCGGCGCCTGTGAATTTTCTTTATTTTGTATCGAAGAACAACGGTTCCCACCACTTTTCATCCAATCTGATGGACCACAACAGGGCAGTTCTAAAATATCAAATTAAACGAAGGGAATAGCGACTTTTTTCCTTGACAAAGTCGCCACGCGCTCTTATAGTTCGATCTAGTGGAGCAAAGTGGATGATTGTGGAGGATTTTGTCGGTGTCTGTATTCAGAGGGAGATATTATCACACCATCGATGAGAAGGGGAGAGTCATCTTCCCGGCCAGGCTATGCCAGGTCTTTACGGAGAAGTACGATGAGCGGATGGTGATAACGAACTGGGATGGGTGTCTCCTGGTCTTTCCCTACAGAGAGTGGACCGCGATAGAGGAAAAGGTCTTTGCTCAGTCAATAATCAAAAAAGAGGTGCGGGCATTCCAGCGCCTCTTTATGTCGGGGGCTGTTGATTGTTCTTTCAATGGGCAGAGAAGGGTGCTTATACCGCCTGCCCTCAGAGACTACGCGAAACTTGAGAAAGAGATCGTCATCGCCGGTATGGGGCGGAGCATAGAGATCTGGAACAGGGAGAGCTTTGAGAAGGAACTTGACAAATCCAGCCAGAATATTGAGGACTTCAGCGATTACATGGCTGATCTGGGGATATGATACGGGCCTTCTTCCATGAACCGGTTATGCTCAAAGAGACAGTTGATTCGCTGGATTGCGCCCCGGGTGGCGTATATTTCGACGGGACTCTGGGGGGTGGGGGACACGCATATGAGATTCTGGTAAGGACTGCCCCGGAGGGGGTTCTTATCGGTGTTGATCGTGATGACGACGCGCTTTCCGAGTCCGCGCGCAGGCTTGAGCCCTTCGGGGATCGAGCACTGCTTGTAAAGGGAAATTTTGCGGACATCGGTACCATAGTACCGGAACTGGGTTTCCAGGGGGTCCGCGGAATCCTGCTGGATCTGGGGGTTTCGTCCCACCAGTTTGATATCCCTGACAGGGGGTTTGCTTTTTCTCTGGACGCGCCGCTCGATATGAGGATGGATCAGCAGAGTGGTGTGACGGCATTCGACATAGTAAATGGGTTTCCGGAGGAGAGACTGAAGAAGATCATAAAAGAATATGGTGAAGAGATGATGCCCGGAAGGATTGTACGAGCAATTTCGGAAAGGCGGAAGCTGTCTCCCATAAGAACGACGGGCGAACTTGCCGCGATTATTGCCGGCGCGCTCCCCGGCCGCTTGAAGCAAAAGAGGATACATCCCGCCACAAAGACCTTTCAGGCTCTCCGCATTGCCGTCAACAATGAACTGGAAAACCTCCATACCGCGATAGAAAGCGGAATCGATATGCTGGAAGAGGGGGGGAGATTTTCCATTATAGCATTTCATTCACTCGAGGACCGAATGGTGAAGAATCTGTTTCGCTCCTGGGAGAAGGGGTGTATCTGTCCCCCCGATTTCCCGGTGTGTTGTTGTAACAGGAAGAGCAAACTGAAGGTATTGACCAGAAGGCCCGTTATGCCAGGAGAAGCGGAGATCATCTCCAATCCGAGGGCACGAAGCGCCCGCTTGAGAACGGCGGTAAGGATCTGAGCATGCCGGTAGCGAGGAAAAAAAGAGGGGGGTTGAGGCTTCCCCGCCTTATCATGGTCGCGCTTCTGTTTATGGCCACCGCGCTTATTTACGTATGGTTTCGTGTCAGTATCACGAACATCGATTATCGGATAGCCGGAGAGATGCATAGCAGGGATACTCTTTTGGAGGAAAACAGAAAATTAAAGGTTGAGATCGCGACACTTAAATCTCCCCGCAGGATAGAATCCATCGCCCGGGCTAAACTCGGGATGAGCTATCCGGAAAGGGATCAGGTGATTTTTTTACGATGAGTGCGAAATCGAGAAAATGGCTGAGATTCAGAGTAGTATCGATACTGGTTTTTTTCCTCGTGCTGTACGTGGCGCTGGTGTCGAGGGCGTTTCAGCTTCAGGTTGTTTCGGGGGAGACACTGGGGAGGCTTGCCGACAGGCAGCACAAGAAGAGCCTGACGCTGTATCCGGAAAGAAGGTTTATATTCGACAGAAACGGGCAGAAGCTCGCGGCCACCATCATGGTGGATTCCGTCTATGTCGATCCCTCGAGTGTTCAGGATCGCCGGAAGGTTGCATCGAAACTTTCGTCCATACTGGGGGTAAAGAGACAGAAGATCGTAAAAGCCCTTTCAAACCAGGGGAGCTTTCGCTGGATTGCCCGGAAGATCCCTCCGGTGGGAGCGGAGCGTATTCGCGCCTTGAATCTGGAAGGTGTGCATCTGGTACGGGAGCCCAAAAGATTTTATCCGCACCGGGAGATGGCATGCCACCTTCTCGGTTTTGCCGGTCTGGATTCCACCGGTCTCGAGGGCCTGGAATT
>JAUSPK010000104.1 GCA_030655735.1 Syntrophales bacterium
TTTTGCCCGGGACGGTCATCCTGACGGGAACACCGGAGGGAGTCGGCTTTACGCGCATTCCGCCCGTATTTCTGAACGAGGGAGATCGTGTTACCATTTCCATTGAGCAGATTGGTGAACTGACAAACCCTGTGACGAGAGAATAATGAAGGCTCTCCCGATATAGGCAGGGAGGTGTTGCTTGAAACGATTTTTGTAACGGTTTACGCCCTTTTTGTAGGGACGGTATGCCGCTTCACGGCACTTTTGTTCGAGTTTGTATTCTCGTGGGACCGTGGTGATCCGTAGCCGCTGTGATGGATAATACAACAATGATGTGATGGAGAACACAAGGCAAGGACATGATATTCTGTTAAGTTCTCCTGAGACTATCAACGGATCTGCCCGCATTGAAACGAGGGGATGATGGAGGCCCGGTTGGAACGGGGTTTTTAATTTTGAAGTATTGGAGGGGTGTGATGAATTCTGAAGGAACAAAAAAAAGAAAACACTTTATGTCGGTCCTTGGGGCGTTTCTTGTAACGATTTTTATCCTTTCTTTTGTAGGGACGGTACACTTTTCTGCCCTGTCTTTCGATATGTCTTCCCGTGATGCTATAGCGGCCTCACCGGTGGCGGCGATCAGCAGTGCGCCAGCGTCCTTTGCGGACCTGGCAGAGCAACTGAAACCTGCGGTTGTCAATATCAGTACAACAAAGACAATAGCTTCCGGCGGGTACCAGTCTCCTTTCAACGATCCTCGGTTTGAGAGGTTTTTCGGCGGGGATGAGTTCTTTAAAAGGTTTTTCGGTGATACACCGGGGAGAGAGTTTAAACAGAGGAGCCTGGGGTCCGGGTTCATTATCAGCGAGGATGGATATATCTTTACGAACAATCATGTGGTGGAGAAGGCCGACAAGATAGTGGTCAAGCTTTCCAATGGGAAGGAGTACGATGCCACGGTAAAGGGTAAGGATAAAAACACGGACATAGCCCTGCTGAAGATAGAGCCTGACAATGGTTTACCGGTTGTCAAATTGGGTGATTCTTCAAAACTGCGGGTGGGGGACTGGGTTATCGCGATAGGGAATCCGTTCGGTCTGTCCCAGACCGTAACGGCAGGTATCGTAAGCGCCAAGGGGCGAGTGATAGGAGCCGGACCGTATGATGATTTTATACAGACGGACGCCTCCATCAACCCCGGAAATAGCGGGGGCCCCCTCTTCAACCTGAGTGGCGAGGTCGTGGGAATCAATACGGCAATCGTCGCCCAGGGACAGGGAATAGGGTTTGCCATACCGATAGATATGGCGAAGGAGATTCTCCCCAACCTGAGAACGAAGGGAAAGGTGATACGCGGTTGGTTGGGTGTTTCCGTTCAGGGCATAACAGAGGATATTGCCAAAAATCTGAATCTGAAAACGGTCGAGGGTGCCCTTGTCTCTGATGTGTTTAAAGGGGATCCTGCCGATAAGGCGGGGATAAAGGCAGGGGATGTCATAATTGAGATTGATGGTAAGGGTGTGAAGGATACCCATGAACTTATAAAGATAGTCGCAGGCGTTGCTGTGGGCGAAAAGGTGAAGATCAAGGTGCTACGTGACGGTAAGCACAAGATGTATACGGTTATGGTAACGGAGCGACCGGAGAGTGGGGATATGGCAGAGAGAACGCCCGAGGAGAGTGGCGAGCACTTCGGGATGACCGTTCAGGAGATAACACCTGAGATTGCCGAGCACCTCGGACTTGCAGATGCGACTGGTGTGGTGATCGCCCAGGTGGCAAGTGGCAGTCCGGCGGAGGAAGCAGGCATACAGGGGGGGGATATCGTGCGGCAGATTAACCGGTCCCGCATTTCTTCATTGGAGGATTATCGGAGCGTGATGTCGCGGGCGGTTTCGGGCGACAGTGTCCTGGTGCTGATACAGAGAGGAACGTCAAAGTTCTTTGCCGTAATTCGGAAGTAACATACAAACGGGGGGTATCGGTAATTCTTGCAGGCAATCAGATTACGGATACCCCCCGTTTTTGTATACGGTCCGCGCCTTTCGAGTGCGCGGTTCCTGTCCAGAGTATTTTAAGGGGTTTGTGATGCGAGTGCAGGAGAAACTGGGCGCAATGTATGAGGTCCTGAATGCCTACTTTGGCGATCTCCATTGGTGGCCGGGCGAAACCCCCTTTGAAATTACCGTCGGGGCAATCCTGACACAAAATACAAACTGGAAAAATGTGGAAACCGCCATAGGCAAGTTGAAAGAGGCGGGCCTTCTTGATCCGCTGAAGTTGCGTGATACGGAAGACAGTCTTGTCGCGGGCCTCATCAGGTCTTCGGGGTATTACAATCTCAAAACTAAGAGGCTCAAGGCGTTCCTTAATTTTCTGCATAGCGAGTATGCCGGAGACCTGGACGCGATGTTCAACGAAGAGTTGTGGACTATCCGGGGAAAGTTGCTTGGTGTCAAGGGGATCGGGGGGGAAACGGCGGACAGCATACTTCTGTATGGCGGCGGCAAACCGGCCTTTGTCGTTGATGCCTACACGCGCAGGGTATTGGAGAGGCATGACCTGATCACCCCGGACTGGAGCTACCAGGAGATCCAGTCCCTTTTCATGGATAGGCTTCCACATGACACATTATTGTACAACCAGTATCATGCGCTGTTGGTACAGGTGGGAAAACAGTTCTGCAAAAAGAAACCCCTTTGCAGCGGTTGCCCGCTTGAGAAAGGACTTGCGACATAAGATTGGTGCTTGCGCTTGTGCATGTATACATCCGGGTTGGCGTGGCGCTTAGTGTGCAACTGTTTCAACCCCGTCTTTTAAAAGAGGTGTTATGGAACTATACGATTACATGGGGGCGATCCACTTGCATTCTTCCCATTCGTCTGACGGAAGGGTCCCCGTAGGGGATATTGTTCAGTCGGCGGACGAAAACGGCCTCGATTTTCTTATGCTCACCGATCATTTTACACTGGGCGCCAGAAGAAGCGGCAAGGAAGGGTGGCATGGGGGCGTTCTCCTAATCGTCGGCCAGGAGATATCGCCGCGATTCAATCACTATCTGGCGTTTGCCATAGACGAAGAGTTGATCGGCGATGAAGGCGATACGGAGAGCAGGCCGCAGGACTACATAGACAGGGTAGGTCAACTGGGGGGAATCGGCTTTATCGCTCATCCGGATCATGAAGGGGCGAAAATGTTTCACGTGAAACATTTTCCATGGAAGGACTGGTCCGTATCCGGTTACACGGGGATGGGGGTGTGGGATTTTATGACCGACTGGCAGGCCACCCTGCGCGGCATTCCCAGTGCCCTAACCGGGTACCTCTTCCCCGCCCATGTCTTAAAAGGCCCAAGGGAGATCACCCTGAAACGATGGGATGATCTTAATAAAGAGCGCAGGGTTGTGGGTATCGGGGAACTGGATAACCACGATACCCCACGAAAGATAGGGGGGATAACCATAGGGTTTTTCCCCTTTAAGAGGGCATTCCGGTTCATAAGGACCCATCTACTGCTTGATGCTCCCCTGAAAGGTGAAGCCCAAGGGGACATGAAGGCCCTCTTGAAGGCCCTGGAACAGGGTCGGGCCTATATAGCCATGGAATATTTTCGCGAAGCCAGGGGATTTTCCCTGACCCTCTCCGATGCGGAGAGAGAAGTCACCATGGGGGATGAATTTGCTTTGAAGGAAGAAGCCGTCTTGCGGGTAATGGCCCCTGAAACAGGGAAGATCCGCATCATAAAGGATGGAGATCAGTGCGCCGAAGCGGTTGGAAGGGAGATCACGTATACGGTGTCGCAGAGGGGGGTATATCGGGCCGAGGTATATGTGAAGATATGGGGGAAATACCGCCCGTGGATATTTTCAAACCCTGTCTATGTGCGGTGAAGGGCCTATATCAACGTAACAATCACCTTACGTTCTGTTCGGGGACCGTCAAACTCACAAAAAAAGATATTCTGCCATGTGCTGAGGAGGAGTTGTCCATTCTCTGTGGGGACCACCTCTGAGGGCCCTATGATGCCCGCCTTGATGTGGGCATCACCATTTCCGTCAACTCTGTCATGCAGCCACTGCCCTTTCGGGGCTATAGTTCGGAGGCAACTGAGCACGTCGGTCTGTATGTTCGGATCCCAATTTTCCTGTATCATGATTGCCGCCGTTGCTCCCAGCGCGTACAGGGCGCACAACTCATGGTCGTTACCATGCGCGGATACGACAGATCGCACCCTCTCCGTGATATCCACGATCTCTTCCCGGGATGTTGTGGTGAATGTAATCTCTGTTCTCATGGCTTGTCCCTGTGGAAGATATCTGCAAAAAGGGGATTGCGCTTCACGAGGCCATAGAATTCATCCGGTGATTTTCCCAGGGACATCGTTTCAAAGGGGCACATTCCGTTCCCCTCGCGATTGATAATAGAGGGGACCGTTTTTGTGAAATGCCATATAATGCCAAATCCCTTCAGTGTTTCAGCTGCCGGCTCGCTTCCGACGGGTGAAAACACCTCGCGGCAGCACGCCTTTTTCATGAGCAGGGCGGCCGCGTTTCCGGTTATCTTATCGAAGATTACCACCTCCTCCGGAAGCGGAGTCTGCTCAATATAGGACAGCAGCGGTGCAATACCCCTTCTTTGCGATTGAAATGTGATGCCCGCTGGGCCGATGATCCAGATGGCGTCGGGGCTTTTCAGAAATGATTCAAAACGTTCATTAGCGTTCGGCATGGTGGTGCCTGGAGTATAATCGTTCCAGCAAAACAACTATAAGGGGAAGGAGGAGTAGCTGAAGAACAATCCCCGGCCACCCCGTCTTTGCAGCCTGCCACGCCAGGTTTGCGGAATGTGAAAAATTGAGGGTCAGGGCCATCAGCGTAAAAGAGGCCAAACGCCCCACTATAATTGCCCCGACGAGGGAGGCGATCATGCCAAACCGGAAATAACCGCGCAGCAGACCGACTGCAAGGCCGTAGACAGCGGCTTCGGTGATGATGCGTAGGAGGGCCTGAGGCAAGGGCATCCCCGAAAGCGCATAACTCATAAGGGGTGTAAGCATCCCGACCAGAATACCAGCTCTCCAGCCGAAGAGGATTCCTGCCAGCAGTACGAAGAAAAACAGGGGGAGAAAGGTAGGGCCGGCCAGGGGGTGAATAATATGGCAGAGCCAGGGGACAGACACATCAAGCGCCACAAACAGGCTGACATATACATAGAGACGAAGGTCGGAGAATTCCAAGATATGTGGGAACGTTACTTCTCCGGCTGATATTGATACTGTGTTCATGGTAGTTTCCCCCCTTTGATGCATGGTGACGGCCTTGCAAAAAGCCGGAGTTCGTTCATCCTTTCCTTGCCGCAGAATCCCAACAACCCCGCGGGGGCGGTTGTGGCCGGGTCTCTTCCCCAGTTTCACTGCCACGACTGGCGAAAAGTATAAGGGAGAAAGAAACCGCAGTCAAGATCAATCGTTGTGTGTGATCTCGTCAATCTCTTCTTCGGTTGCCGTCCACGTGTCATACAGGGATGCGAGCCGGGAGGTCACCTGGGAGTATTCAATATGGAGAGATTGGATCAGCGAATCATTGTTATAGGTTTTCTGGTCTGAGAAGGCGCGTTCGATCTCAACTTTTTTCTTCTCACTGGCGGCTATTTCCTTTTCGATCTGTTCCAGCGATTCCTTCAGCGGCTTCAGTCGTTTGTAGCGCTGCTGTCTGCTTTCGGCAGCTTTCCTCTTCTGATCTTTTTGAGAATGTGTCGAAACTGCGCTTTCCGGGGGGGTGTTGCCCCCGGCGGGACCGTTCTGTTCCCGGTGATATCGGTCCAGGTACTCATCAACGCTTCCGTGGTATAGATTCAGGCCATTGCCATTCATCACCGCCACCTTGTTTATGAGGGGTGCGAGGAAGTCTCTGTCGTGAGACACGATCACATATGCCCCGGGGAACCTCAGAAGGCTGCTCTGCAGGATGGCCTTTGACTGGGCGTCAAGGTGATTCGTCGGTTCATCCATGATCAACAGGTTTGCCGGCCTCAGGAGCATTCTCGCAAGGGCGAGCCGGCTCTTCTCGCCGCCTGACAGGACAGAGACCGGTTTAAAGGCGTCATCCCCCGTAAAGAGAAAACAACCGAGGAGCGTTCTCAGCTCTCCTGGTGACTTGAGGGGGGCAACAGAATCGAGCGTCTGCAGGGTCGTCTTGTCTGGGTCCAGCGCGTCCGCCGTATTTTGGGCATAGTACGAGAGAATGGCATTGTGCCCCGGGTTTCTGAGGCCGCCCTGGAAGGTGTCGACGCCGGCTATGATACGTGCTAGCGTGGACTTTCCGGAACCATTCGGCCCGAGAAGGGCGATTCTGTCCGTGCGCTCGATGGTAAGAGATATGTCCTGGAGGACCATGTTATTACCATAGGACTTTGAGAGGCCCTCCAGTTCCAGGACCACCCTGCCGGCGCGCGGCGGGTCCGGGAAATCCAACGATATGGAGGACTCTTCCCTCTCTATCGTAAGGTCCTCCATCTTTTCGAGCCTCTTTATGCGGCTCTGGACCTGCCGGGCCTTGGTGCTTTTATACCGGAATCGCTCGATAAAACGAGCCTGGCTGTCGATCGTGCGCTGCCGGTTTTTGAGGGAGGCCTCGAGTATAGCCCGGCGCCCGGCCTGCTGGGTCAGATAGGATGAATAATTACCGGTGTATTCGGTCGCTTTGCCCATGGATATCTCGATCACCTTGTCGACCAGGTGATCGAGAAAGCGGCTGTCATGGGATACCAGGACGAGAGAGCCTTGGTATCCCTTCAGATAGCCTTCAATCCATTCCAGCGATTCAATGTCCAGGTGATTGGTGGGTTCGTCGAGCATCAGGATGGTTGGTTCCCGGAGGAGCAGTTTGGCGAGGGCTATTCGCATCTGCCAGCCGCCGCTGAACTCTTCCGTCATGCGAGACAGATCTCTTTCATGAAAACCGAGACCGGAGAGTACCTGTTGTACCTTTATCTCTATCGAGTATCCCTCCCGGTGCTCGAGGATACTCTGCGCCCGACCCATTTCGTTCACGAGTTCTTGCAATCCCGGTGCGTTACCCCCTCCATGGGCGGTCAAGGCTTCGATTTCAGAGCCTATTTCCCTGACTCTTTCATGGAGGCGATTCAGGTCGTCAAAGGCGGTTGCCGCTTCTTCAAAGAGGGTGCGACCGGCGTGATAGACGCTGTCCTGGGGAAGGTAGCCGACACTGTTAAACCTGGACCGGATAATCTTCCCCGTGTCCGAGTCGATTTCTCCCAGGATGATCTTCATCAATGTGGATTTGCCTGTCCCATTACGCCCCACGAAGGCGATCCTGTTTCCGTCTTCTATCTGGAGGGAGAGGTCCCTGAAGAGATATCTTCCGCTGAACTGCTTTGATATGTCCTGCAGTGAAATCATATATGTTCGAATGGGGCGCGATTGTTGCCGCCCGTCTAAAATGGGAGACACCAAGCAAGCTGTTGATATTAAAAGGGGTTACCCCTCCACGACTTCTACGCTCACCATGTGGTCACCCTGGCGGATTGCATTTACCACGTCCTGATCCGTTATTACCTTTCCGAACACCGTGTGATGGCCGTCCAGGTGCGGCTGGGGTGAATGGGTGATGAAAAACTGGCTGCCATTCGTATGCGGGCCAGCGTTCGCCATGGAGATTGTCCCGGTCTCGTGCCGCAAGGGGTTTCCCTGTACCTCGTCCTCAAACTGATATCCGGGGCCTCCCGAACCGGTACCAGTGGGATCACCCCCCTGAATCATAAAATCCCCGATCACCCGGTGAAATACCAGGCCATTATAAAATCCTTCCTGTGCCAGAAATACGAAGTTGTTAACCGTCTTGGGGGCATGTTGAGGATATAGTTCCAGCTCAATATCACCCCTGTCGGTTTTCATAACCACTCGATAGGCCTTGTCCGTGTCGATCTGCAGTGCCGGGGGTTTGCTCCATTGCTGTAGTTTCATAGATTCGCTCCTTGTATTAATCGTGTCGATATAAGTATTTACAATCAGTTACGCCGTAGAAAGATACGGAATAACAGGGGACCCGGAACTCATTTCGACTAAGTCGATCGAGGAGGGCCTTCCGTCATACCGGGGGGGATTTCAGCGCTTCGGTTTGATAATGGGTGGTGAGGGTGTCGATAATGGCATCGATATCCCCATCCAGTATAGTTTCCAGGTTGTACAGGGTAAGGCCGATCCGGTGATCTGTCATCCGTCCCTGGGGAAAATTGTAGGTCCGTACCCTCTGGCTCCTGTCCCCACTCCCCACCTGTTGTTTCCTCGTCTCGGAAATCGCGGCATCATGCTCCTCGCTTGCCTGTTCAAAAAGCCTGGCGCGCAGTACCTTGAGGGCCTTTGCCTTGTTCTTGTGCTGTGATTTCTCATCCTGGCAGGTTACCACCAGCCCGGTTGGAAGATGGGTAATCCGTACCGCGGAGTCGGTGGTGTTGACGCTCTGCCCCCCGTGTCCTGTGGAGCGATAGACATCTATCCGGAGATCATTCGGATCGATGTTCACCTCCACCTCCTCTGCCTCGGGCAGAACGGCCACGGTCACAGCGGAGGTATGGATCCTTCCCTGCGCCTCGGTAAGGGGGACCCTCTGCACACGGTGAACACCGCTCTCGTACTTCAGCTTACTGTAAGCGCGATTCCCCTCAACGAGCAGTATAATCTCCTTAAGGCCCCCAATACCTCCGGACAGGCTGGAACTGATGATTTCCACCTTCCAGTTACATCGCTCCGCATAGCGGGTGTACATCCGGAACAGATCCCCTGCAAAGAGCCCCGCTTCATCTCCTCCGGTACCGGCCCGAATCTCCAGAAACACATTTCTCTCGTCGTTCGGGTCCGTCGGGAGTATAAGAAATTTCAGCCTTTCTTCCAGGGTTTCTAACTTTTTCCGCAGCTGGGGAAGTTCCTCTTTTGCCAACTCCCGCAGGCCTTCGTCGCTTTCCTTGAGAAGACTCCTATTGTCTTCGATCTGGGATCCGATATGGCTGTATTCCCGGTAGGTCCGAACAATATCGGCGATACCGGCATGTTCCTTGGCATATTTCTGGTACACACTGTATTTGGCGATTATATCGGGATCACTCAACAGCCCTTCCAGCTCTTCATATCTTTGTTCTATTTCTCTAAGCTTTGTCAGCATACGGTCCTTCCTGGAATGATGACAGCGATTTACTACAGAGGAAGAAAGGGTATTAGACGGGCGGCCCTTCCGAGCCTAAGGGACTCTGATAACCACACCTGATCAGGCTCACGATGGCACAAAGAAAGAAAGGAGGCCGCCTCCCACGGAAGGGTATCCGTAGAGGCAAAGCCACTTTGTGCCTGGTTATTGACGCCCACGGCTATTTTTCAAGGTCGCCATATTTGCGGTTAAACTTCTCTATCCTTCCGGCAGTATCCATTATCTTCTGCTTTCCGGTAAAAAACGGGTGACATTTCGAGCAAATCTCAACCTTAATGTCACCGTTGGTGGATCGGGTCTCGAAAGTATTCCCACACACGCATGTTACTGTGGCTTCCTTGTATTCCGGGTGAATATCTTGTTTCATTGTTCGCACCAACCTCCTTGGGCATTAAAAAAGTGGCTATTATATCCAGCTCAAAACGAATTTCAAGAAAATAAATTTTAAAAGTAGATTTGTTACTGTTTCATGGACCCAAAAAAGTCCTTGTTGGTTGTGGTCTTCTTGATTTTATCGATGATGAATTCCATGGCATCCACAGAGTTCATCTCCTGTAGAAGTCTCCTCAGTATCCATATCCTCTTCAGGTCTTCATCCGGGATCAGCATCTCTTCCTTCCTTGTGCCGGAACGGACAAGATCGAAGGCGGGGAAGATCCGTCGGTCGGAAATCTTCCTGTCGAGGTGCAGCTCCATATTGCCCGTTCCCTTAAACTCTTCAAAGATGACCTCATCCATCCGACTCCCCGTGTCAATGAGGGCCGTTGAGATGATGGTGAGACTGCCGCCGCCTTCGATGTTTCGCGCGGCGCCGAAAAACCGCTTCGGCTTGTGCAGGGCATTGGAATCCACACCGCCGGAGAGCACCTTGCCGCTGGGTGGCACGATGGAGTTATAGGCCCGGGCGAGTCGGGTAATGCTGTCCAGGAGGATAACGACATCTCGGTTGTGCTCCACCAGGCGCTTTGCCTTTTCGATGACCATCTCGGCAATCTGGACATGCCTGGAGGCGGTCTCATCGAAGGTTGAAGAGATTACCTCGCCGGTAACGCTCCGTTCCATATCCGTTACCTCTTCGGGGCGTTCATCGATCAGCAGAACCATCAGAACAGCATCCGGGTGGTTTTTGGCAATACTGTGGGCGATATCCTTTAGAAGGACCGTTTTTCCTGTCCGGGGCGGCGACACGATAAGCCCCCGCTGTCCCTTGCCGATGGGAGTAAAGATATCCATGACCCGTGTTGAGTAGTTTTCGGGGTCCGCTTCCAGCTGCCATTTTTCTTCGGGATACAGGGGCGTGAGATTATCAAAGAGGATCTTGCCTCTGGCAGCCTCAGGGGGTTCGAAATTGATGGACTCCACCTTCAGGAGGGCGAAATATTTTTCCCCCTCTTTCGGGGGTCTCACCTCGCCGGCTATCGTGTCTCCTGTCCTCATCCCGAATCTTCGTATCTGAGAGGGAGAAACATAGATGTCATCGGGCCCGGGGAAATAATTATACCCTACGGATCTTAGAAAACCGAAACCATCGGGGAGTGTTTCCAGGACGCCCTCCCCAGTGATAACACCATTTTTTTCCGTCTGGTATTGAAGAATTGCGAAGATAAGATCCTGCCGTTTCATCCCGCTGGTGCCGGCGATGTTCAATTCTTTTGCCAACTCATTAAGATCACTGATAGATTTATTTTTGATTTCTGAAATATTCATGTACCTTTCCTTTGTTTGGGAGTTGTTCGGTTCTTACCGTGTATCCTTAACGCGGCATGCGCGCAGATAGATTTCCTCCGGTTCTAACGGACGGACGGTGTCTCTCTCTGGGAATTATGGAAAGCATAAAACAGGCCTTGGAGACAAACCAGATTTTCTTATATGGTGCTGACTTCCTAAAAACTTTGCGGAGCTGGTTGGTTACGGTTATAGAACAACGGTTGAATTTACAACAGATTGGGGCTACGCAGCGCCCCCTTCACACCGGTTTTACTGTGTAATGATCTTTTCGTCTTGGTAGCTGGTCTCCTGAAATGCTTTGGAAAGGAAGGCTTAGCACGCAATATCGATGGAGAAAGACGTCTATATCAAACCAGCAAAGATGTCAAGAAGTTTTTTAAACGGTGTCCCGTACCCGCGGGTCTAACGAAGCATTATGAAGTTGAGCTGTCTTCCGGTATCACCCCCCTCTCCCCTGTGTGAAAAAAAGGTGTCATGTCGGCAGGACGTGCAGATATCCGCGGAAAATATGTTTCCCCGGGGGATGCCCACGCCCTGCAACTGGGACCTGTTAGCGGCAGCCAGGTCAAGCATCCATTTTCCTTCTTTCCGACCCCCTGTAAAAGCAACCTTTCCTTCCCGGTTATCAAAACGGTGGAAAACGGCCTCATCAACCTCGTAGCAGCAGGGCCCGATGGCGGGACCGATAACGGCCAGGATGTCCTCAGGTGCGGAGGAAAAGGTTTCCATGAAAACGCCAGCAGCCCTCGCGGCAATTCCGAGAACGGTTCCCTTCCATCCGGCATGCACGGCCCCGACCACCCGTCTTTTGAGGTCGGCGAGGAGTACCGGGACACAGTCAGCCGTCTTTATACCGATGGGAACTCCGGGGATCGCGGTAATGATGCCGTCACACTCGAGAGGGGAGTTGTACCCCCCCTCCTGAAACGTCTCATCAATTACCAGGAGCCGGTCTCCGTGGACCTGATCCACCGTAACGAGGGTGTGCTCCGACATGTCGAAGGCAGCGCACAGCAGTTCCCTGTTGCGCGCCAGGTGTTCTTCGCTGTCCCCCACGTGCACACCGAAATTGAGATCGGCCAGTCTCCCCTCGCTGACCCCTCCCCATCTGGTGCAGAAGGCGTGGGTTATGAAACCGCACTCACCGAGCGCCTGGGATTCCAGATACCGCACGCCGCCCAGCCGGGAAAAGCTGAATGCGCATTCGGTTCCATATCTGTGATCCGGGTTTTCAGGCATCACGCTCTCGCTTTCCCAAGGCCGTGCATACCTGCGCCATATCATCCGGAAGCTCAGACGAAAAATGCATAGGGTTGTCCGTGATCGGATGATGAAAACGCAGTTCGCTCGAGTGGAGGGCCTGCCGGTGCAGCTTTCTCAATATCGTCTGCAGGGCATTATCCTTCACCACCTCTATCCTTCTCTTTGAATTACCGTAGACGGCGTCCCCGACAACGGGGAACCCTATGGCATTCAGATGAACCCGGATCTGGTGTGTCCTGCCCGTTTCAATCCGG
>JAUSPK010000106.1 GCA_030655735.1 Syntrophales bacterium
TTCTGCCGATCCCCAATCTCCTGTTTTCGCTCCGTACATACAGGGACCGTACCTCCGCCAGGTTCTCCCAGAAGATATGCATGGCACAGAAACCGACAAGAGAGCCCTCATCGTCGAGATATACGAAGAAGTCTCGCAGGCTCCCGTACAGATCCATCAGCGACCGCGGGAGCATCTCCTCCTTGTTTGAAGAAAGATTGATCATCTGATGGATTATCTTTGCGTCGCTTACTTTTGCCTTTCTCAGCATTCCCTACACCCGTCTTTCGATTCCCTTGCACCCTCTTATCGTCTGGACATTTTCAGCATCTCGGATGCGTGCTGTCTTGTTTTTTCCGTCATCTCTACACCGCTCAGCATCCGGGTAATCTCGTCGAGGCGCTCCTCCTCCGAAAGCAGACCCACCCTGGCATTTGTCCTCTCCCCCTGCACCTTCTTGGAGACAAGAAAGTGTGTGTCTCCGAAACAGGCTATCTGCGGAAGGTGTGTGATACAGACAACCTGATGGTGCTTGGATACATCCTTCAATTTCTCCCCCACAACCTCCGCGGCGGCGCCCCCTATCCCGCTGTCCACCTCGTCAAACACGACCGTGCCGACCTCGCCGGTACCCGCCAGCACCTTCTTCATGGCGAGTACTATCCGGGACAGCTCCCCTCCGGAGGCTATGCGGTTTAAGGGCATCATCTCCTCGCCCACATTGGTTGACAGGTAGAACTCCACCTCATCCATCCCCTTCGGGTTCAGGGAAGAGACATCGCCCTCTTTGATCCGGTTGGCAAACCTAACCTCGAACACCGTATCGGCCATCCTCATCGAGTGGATTTCATCCTCTATCGTCCCCTTTAAAACCCCGGCGGCCTCTCTCCTCCTTGTGGACAGGTCCCTGGCCTTTCCCAGTAGAACCGTTCCCCCTTGATCGATCTCTTCGGAGATGCGGGAAATCTCCTCCCCCAGGTAGGCGATCCCCTCCAGCTCTCCTGTTATCTCTTCCTTCCGTCTGAGAATATCCTCTATCGTCCCGCCGTACTTGCGCTTGAGTTTTCCCAGGTATTCAAGCCGGTCGTCGATCGCCTCCAGCCTCGCCGGGTCAAAGGTTATCTCCTTCACGTAATCCCGGAGCACAAAGGAGATTTCCTCAAGATTGAAAAACACCGACTCCAGCTCCTCCTTCGAGACCTTCAGGCCGGGATCTATCGTCCGTATCTCCTTGATATCGTCGACAACTCCACCCAGTCTCTCCAGGAGTGAGCCCTCGGCGGCGTAAAGGGTGTCATGCGCCCGGGTCGCGTATTCATCGAGCTTCTGCGCGTTGCCCAGGATCCGTTTTTCATCCTGGAGGGCCAGGTCCTCGCCGATCTTTACATCGCTCTTTTCTATCTCATCCAACTGGAACTTAAGAAGTTCTTCTCGCTGAAGCTTTTCATTGTTCCTGGTTTCCAGTTCGCCCAATTTTTTTTTCAATGCCTGCCAGTCGGTGTAGAGATCGTAGAATTCGGCCCTGAGTGACATCAGAGCGCCAAAGGTATCCAGGATGTCGATGTGATTATCGGCATCCAGAAGTACCTGATGCTCACGCTGACCACAAATATTGACAAGCAGCTCTCCGAGCGATGTGAGCATCCCCAGGGTTGCCGAGCTTCCATTGATATAGATTTTGTTGCGACCTTCCCTCGACACCACCCTCTTGAGCAGCAATTCGTCGCCTTCCCCCATCCCGGCCTCTTCCAGCTTTTTCCGCACCTCTTCGTTACCACTAACGTCAAAGAGTGCCTCAACAACCGCAGACTCCGCGGACGAACGCACAAGATCGCTCGAGGCCCGATCTCCCAGGAGGAGACTCACCGCGCCGATGATTATCGATTTGCCGGCACCCGTCTCCCCGGACAGGATATTCAGTCCCCCGGTAAAGGTGATATTCAGTTCATCAATGATGGCGAGATTTTTGATGTTCAGTTCCGTCAGCATCTTACCCGGGCAATCCGCCCCACCCCAGTTTGGTTCGCAGGATCTCCAGATAATCGCGATGGGGAGATTCTACAAGATTGATGTGGTTTTCTGATTTCTGTATGCCCACCCTGTCACCCGACTTCAGTATAAAGAGGTCCTGCCCGTCGAGTGTCACGGATGCCTTCCCCTCTTTTGTCCACACGATCACCTCTATTGTGGAATCAGGCGGCAGCACCAGGGGCCTGTTTGTCAGGGTGTGAGGACATATGGGATTAATAATAATAGAGTTGAGCTCCGGCAGGACGATGGGACCGCCCGAAGAGAGGGAATAGGCGGTGGAACCGGTAGGGGTGGATATGATAAGGCCGTCCGCCTTGAAGGTGCTCAGATACTTTCCGTCAACAAAGGTTTCAAGGTTGACCATTCGGGACAGATTTCCCCGGTTAATGACGACATCATTGAGGGCCGGATGCTGCGCTCCTTCCACGGATACGCTCAGCATCATCCTCTCAGACGTGCGGTACTTCCCATCAAGAATAAGCTCCATGGCGCCGAGCATCTCGTCCAGATTGACCACCGTCATGAATCCGAACCCGCCCATATTGATCCCCAGGATAGGCACATCATACCCCATCGCCAGGCGCGCCGCCATGAGGAGCGTCCCGTCACCGCCGAAGACAACCAGGATATCAACTTCGGGCGCCAGGTCATTCCCGGAAACCCCGGGCATATTTATCTTGGCCGCGATCTCTTCCTCGAAGAGGACCGCCACGCCTCTCTCAGAGAGCCACCCGGCGAGCCGCAACGCGTACTCGGGGGCCTTTTCCTTGGTGCTGTTCGCTATAATTCCTACCCTTCTTATATCCATAAAGATCTCCACATCTTATTAGGCACAGACTATTGAAATCCTTGCAGGTAACTACCACAAAAAAAGGGGGCTGTCTATTGGAAAGACTCGGCAGAAACCCGGTAGTTCCTGCCTGAAAATTCTCAGATCCGTACTCCAGAAAAAGGCGGGGAGGAGTGCTCTCTGTACGGCCCAAGAAATGATTGACACTTCAAAAAGAAACAGGTACGTATATCCCCCAATATGACAAGTGGGTGGGGTTTTTATTCGTCATTAACCGAGGGAGGTCGGATCGGATGGAAGAAAAAGTTCTCAAGAGGGGGCAGGAGGAGCTTCGCAAGCAGGTCCTTGAGACCCGTCTCTGCACGGGGTGCGGGGCCTGTATCGACCTGTGTCCCTACTACAGGTCGTACCGAGGTAAAACGGCGGTGCTCTTTCCCTGCGTCATCGATGAGGGACGGTGCTTTGCCTACTGTCCCAAGATAGAGGTCGATCTCGACGAGCTCTCCGGGCGCCTCTTCGGCAAGCCGTATGACGGCAATCCTCTCGGCTCTTATCAATCGATCACCGCGGCACAGGCCGGTGACCGGCTGAAAGATATCGCCCCACAGGCGGGCGGTACCGTGTCAGCCCTCATGTATTTCGCCCTCAAAAAAGGGTATATCGACGGAGCGGCCCTGACCGACCGGAAGGGTCTCATACCCGTTCCCCGTTTTGTCACCGACGCGGAGGATGTCCTTGCCTGCAGCACCTCAAAGTATACGGCAGCGCCGACGCTCTCGGCGGTGAACCAGGCAGTCAAGGATGGCTACAAGAATATCGGTCTTGTCGGCACCCCCTGTCAGGTATTGGCCACGGCACTGATGCGTTCGAATCCGCTCAAGGCCGATGACTTCGTGGATCCCTTCGGCCTCGTTGTAGGACTGTTCTGTACCTGGGCAATCGATTTCAGACTCTTCGAACCCTTCCTCGCCGAAAGGATTGAGATCAGCCGGATCAGAAAGATCGACATACCTCCCCCTCCGTCGGAGATCCTGGAGGTTTTCGGGGATAACGGAACAAAACTGGAGATTTCCCTGGACGAAATCCGGGCGATCGTCCCCAACGGTTGTTCCTACTGCATCGATATGACCTCCGAGTTTTCCGACCTTTCCGTGGGGGTGATGGAAGGTCGCCCCGACATGAATACCCTGATCGTCAGAACGGATCGGGGCAGAAAGATCGTTGAGGAGGCCGAGAAGGAAGGATATCTGACCCTTTCGACGATGCCGGAGGAAAATCTTGAGCACCTGATCTGGGCCGCCGGGAATAAAAAGAAACGCGGTCTCGCGAAGGCACAGGACGAAGGCATGGTCAACACGAGTGATGATGAGACGAAGGCCTATCTGAGAATGAGTGTCGAAGTTCTTGGACGGCTGACTGCATAAGATACGGGAGGGTACGATGTCCTATTTGATTGACACAAAAGAAGGCGCCTCATACCTGGTTATGGGAAACGAGGCAATAGTCCGGGGCGCCCTGGAGGCGGGCGTCAATGTTGCCAGCGGGTATCCGGGGACACCATCATCGGAGATCATCGAGAGCCTCTCCACGGTAGCCAAGGAGCGCAATCTCTACGTTGAGTGGTCCGTCAATGAGAAAGTGGCCCTCGAGGTGGCGGCGGCGGCCTCATTCGCCCAGTTACGGGCGCTCTGCGTCATGAAACAGAACGGCGTGAACGTGGCATCCGATTTCCTGCTCCACCTTGTCGGTTCGGGAACCAGGGGAGGTTTTGTCCTGGTGACCTGCGACGATCCGGGGGCCCTGTCCAGCGTCAACGAGGGTGAATCCCGTTATTTTGCGCGGCTTATGGAGATTCCGCTCCTCGAACCGGGCACCTTCCAGGAGGCCAAGGAGATGACCAAGTGGGCCTTCGAACTATCGGAGGAGCTCAGACAGATCGTGGTCGTCAGGAGTGTGACCCGCATGTCTCACGCCAGCGGAAACATAACCTACGGGAAGCTCTCTGATGTGAAACGGACAGCCGAATTCAAGTTCAACGGCTTCGTCCTCGATCAGGACGAAGGGATCGTCATCAGCGCCCCCGTGGCCTGGAAACATCAGCAGCAGCAGGAAAAGGTCAAAAAGGCACGCGAGATATTCGAAGAGTCCCCCTTCAATACCTACGAGGGACCAAAGAAACCGGAGCTTCTGCTCATTACGAGCAGCGCCTGCTATCTTTACAGCAAGGAGGCAATCAACGTCCTCGGCGTGGAAGACCGCGTGGGCCTTCTCAAACTGGGGACGACATGGCCCCTGCCGCCGAAGCTGATGATAAAGCACCTCTCGCAGGCGGATAAGGTCATGGTGGTGGAAGAGGTCCTTCCCTTCCTGGAGGAGAATGTAAAGATCCTGGCCGCCGAGCGGGCCGGTGAGATCGGGATCAAGACCTTCTACGGAAAGAATGACGGGACGATCCCCATGACGGGGGAGCTGAATCCCGATCTGGTTATCGCGGCCCTGAGCACCGTCCTGGGAATCGCTTACACCCCCGTTCCGGCAGAATACGACCAGACGGCACAGTCCTCCGTCGCCTCCGGCGCACCGGCGCGGGAGCAGGTCTTCTGCCCCGGCTGTCCGCACCGGGCGTCCTTCTTCAGCATCCACAACGCCCTCGAGATGGACGGAAGGGAGGGCTTCGTCTGCGGGGATATCGGTTGTTACACCATGGCCATCGGGTCCACGGGATTTCACTCCCTCAAGACACTGCATTCCATGGGCTCGGGGACCGGCGTCGCCAGCGGCTTCGGAAAACTGGGGCAGTTCGGAATGAACCAGCCCATCCTGGCGGTATGCGGGGATTCAACCTTTTATCATGCCGTCATACCGGCCCTCATCAACGCGGTTCACAACAAGTCCGACATCACCCTGATAGTGCTGGATAACAGCGGAACAGCAATGACGGGCTTCCAGCCCCACCCGGGTCTGGATCACAATGTCCTCGGTGAGGAGGTCCCAAGTGTCGATATCGCCCGGATATGCGAGGCGATCGGCGCGCGGGTCGAGATCAGAGACCCCTTCGATCTGGAGGGGACCCGGGAGACATTGAACGAACTGATTGAGGACGCGAGCGGCGTCAAGGTGCTGATTATGCGTAAGGCCTGCGCCCTCAGTCCCCAGAGAAAAAACAAAAAAGACTATGACGTCCATGTCGACGAGACCATCTGCGTGGGGGAGGAATGCGGCTGCGGTCGCCTCTGTACCCGGATATTCGGCTGTCCCGGCCTCATATGGAACGAGGCACAGCATAAGGCGGAGATTGACGAGGTTATCTGTGTGGGGTGCGGCGTCTGCGCCGATATCTGCCCACAGGGCGCAATCAAACGGGAGGAGGTGGCCTAAGCGATGACTGCAAAACAATTACCCAAGGACCCCTATAATATTATCATTACCGGTGTCGGCGGCCAGGGGAACGTAATGGCCTCCCGCGTGTTTTCAAATATGCTGGTGGAGAGAGGGTACTACGTCACCATCGGAGAGACCTTCGGTTCCTCGCAGCGGGGAGGCTCGGTCATGAGCCATATGCGGGTCTCCTCTCTGTCGGCCTGGAGCCCCCAGGTCCCGAAGGGGAAGGCCGACGTGGTGGTCACGCTCGAACCGATCGAGGCGATCCGGGTGCTGGCCGGTTACGGCAATCCCGCGGTCAAGGTACTCACAAACACGCGCGCCATCTACCCCGCCGGCGTCATAGCCGGAAAGCTCTCCTATCCGACACTCGATGAAATCAAGGAGACGCTGAAAAAGCTGTCGGCCCGCGCCTGGTTTATCGACGCCACCGATGAGGCTGTCAAGCTGGGCAATTCGATCCTGGGAAAGATCATCATGCTCGGCGCCCTGTCGGCCGTGGGGGACATCCCCGTCGGCCGTGACGACTTTTCGGCCG
>JAUSPK010000062.1 GCA_030655735.1 Syntrophales bacterium
CAGGGACGACACCCTTGTCTTTATCGGGGACTATATAGACAGGGGTCCCAACTCCAGGGGGGTCGTGGATTTCGTCCTCGACTTGAAAGAGAAGATATACACGGTCATATGCCTCAAGGGAAATCACGAGCAGATGTTCCTCGACTATGTATGTCATGATAAAAACGAAGACTTTTATATCTTCAACGGCGGGGACGCCACTATCGCATCGTACGGATACCGCAAAAAACCGGGGGGCGGAAAGATCGACGTGCCGGACAGCCATATGAGTTTCTTCCATTCCCTGCTTCTCTGTTACGAAACGGACGATTATATCTTCGCCCACGCGGGGCTTCGGGAAAAGATTCCCCTCAAGGACCAGGCGAGCGATGATCTGCTGTGGATACGCCACGAGTTCATACGGTCTTCCTACGACTTTGGCAAGACCGTCGTCTTCGGCCACACCCCCATGCCACATGCAGAGCCCCTGCTGCTCCCCGGGAGGATAGGGATCGACACAGGCGCCGCCTATGGAGGGCTGCTCACCTGCGTGGAGCTCCCTTCAAGAAAGATATACCAGGCATAGGCATGAAGATCATCGAATGCATACCCAACTTCAGCGAGGGAAGAGATTCCCGAATCATCAGGGCCATTGTGGACGCGGCAACGGAGGTCGTCGGCGTCAGGGTCCTGGACTTCAGTATGGACTGCGACCACAACCGAAGCGTACTGACCTTTATCGGCACACCGGAGGCCGTGCTGAACGGAGCGATCGCGGCCTGCAGTCGGGCCGCGGAATTGATAGACATGAGGGAGCACAGCGGCTGCCATCCCCGCATCGGCGCGGTTGACGTGGTTCCCTTCGTCCCTCTGGAGGGCGCACAGATGGCGGATGCGGTGGAGATAGCGCATCGGTTCGGACGCACCTTCGCCTACAGGCATAATGTCCCCGTCTACTTCTATGGCGAGGCGGCGCTCAGCCGTGAGAGAAAAAGACTGGCAGACGTTCGGAGGGGAGAATACGAGGCCCTCAGAGACAGGATGGCTGACCCCGCGTGGAGACCCGACATCAGTCCCGAAGAGTCGGGATTCAACCCGCGTCTGGGCGCAACCGCCGTAGGCGCGCGCAAACCGCTCATCGCATTCAACATAAACCTCGATTCAAACGATATAGGTCTTGCGCAACAGATAGCCCGGTCGATAAGGCACTCAAGTGGAGGGCTGCCCCATGTCCAGGCGCTGGGGGTGCTGCTTGAGAGCAGAAACATCGCCCAGATCTCGATGAACCTGGCCGATTATGAGGTAACCCCCCTGAGCGTTGTCTTCGACGCAGTACGTAAGCAGGCGGCCGGAAAGGGTGTCGATATCCTCGAATCCGAGTTGATCGGTCTTATCCCTCGCGCCGCCCTTGAAGGAATAACGCCGGACCAGATCAAACTCCTCGATTTCCACGAGGAAAGAATTATAGAGAGTCACTGCCGTGCACCAGTGTCATAAAGGGAATGGCCCCGTAATATCGTTGACTCTCTCCTTAAATAATGTTAGAAATCCCTCCTTCATATGTGCCCCCGTAGCTCAGTAGGATAGAGCAACGGATTCCTAATCCGTGTGCCGTGTGTTCGAATCACACCGGGGGTACCATTTTATTTTCAAGGGGTTCCCAGAAGAAAGACTTCTCGTAAGGTCTTCGGGTGCCCTCGCCCCCTGAACATTTCATTCAATCAGTTGGACATTTCTTTTAATCAATCGCGCCTTCCCGGCGCTGATCTGCCTCCTTTTTTTAGCCTGATCGTTTCCACAACATTCGTATATTCAATGCCTTATAATTATTTTGCCCCAGGATTCTTAAATTGGCACGATTATTTCATTAGTAAAGACCGAAAGAGAAAAACTAAGGAGGACTCAAATCATGAAAAGAACTCTACAGACATTGATCATGGCGGCTTTTGTGGTACTGACCACCGCTTCTTTCGGCTATGCGGAATATGTGGCAACCAACTCGGCTAACTTCCCCTACTTCCATCTCGGATGCCTGATTGTCGGTGGAATGATCATCACCTCCCTGAAACACAAGTACTCCAAACTGTACCTCAGTGAGGCGGTCGGTTCTTTCGCGCTCTACGCGGTCATGATAGCTCTCTTCACGGCTCCGGTCGTCAACGCGCTCAAGACCATGGTAAGCTAAAAGTTTAACAAATTCAGGAAAGGAGGACACGATCAATGATAACCACACATCATCACCATAACTCGATAGACTTGAGATCGAATCTTTCACAGATATTACAGATAAGCGTATGGGGCTTTGTTATCGTCGCCTCCTCGTTTATGTTCCTCTATGTCGGTCGCTGGATAGATACCAAGTTCAACACCGAGCCCAGCTTCATGTTCGGTCTCTTCCTCCTGGCCATCGGCCTGTGCATCTGGAGACTCTACGGGGAAGCAAGACTCAACATGGAACGGCAAAAAAAAGAACGACGGTAACCAATACCGAATACAAAACAAAAAGCCCCCGCCTTACCAAAAAGACGGGGGCTTTCTTCGTCTTAAAATACACGCTAGCCCCCATCAACCAAGGAAATATTTGTAACGGCTAACCAAATATGCTACTGAACCTCATGGTTGAGTCTCCCTTTATATATACGGCAGAACAGACTAACAGTCGCCCGCAGAAAATGAAAAATGCCACTCGAATTATCTGCATAGCACTATACTCACTTGCCATCGTGTGCTTCCTCGATTCCTGGACACTGGCCGCCGAACGCGTTATTAAGGACATCGGATTTGAAAAGCTCTCCCTCACAGAAGAGAGGGTCTCCTTCAAACTGAGCGAGTATGCCCCCCCCATGGTCTTCGGACTCGAAGGGGAAAAGGGGCGTCTGGTGTGTGATTTCTTCGATACAAAGATTGAAAAGGATGTCGCCCGAATACTAACGACGGATGGGAACCTGATCCTCGGCATACGGGTCGGGTTTCATAACACTCCGAAGCAAAAGATCAGGGTCGTCCTGGACCTGGCTCCCCTCGAAAAAGACTACGCGATACAACAGCATTTTTACGAAAACAATATATTCGTCGTTACCGTAGGCCTCAAGTGACAGCCCGTATATCGAATGAGCTGCAGTCCCTGTCTCACACAAGCCTCTTCACGATCACCCGTTCAATCTCCGCGGGTGTGAGATTCACCGGGTTGTTTTTATTTTCCGTCTTCCGAACAATTTCAGCGCAGTCTTCCCGCAAAACCCCGTAGTCTCTCAGGCGTGGGATATCCAGTTCTTTAATCCACGCGTGCAGGATCTCGATCAGTTTGTCGCAGAGAAAATTCCTGTCTTTGCGGCAATATTCGCGCCCCGCAAAAAGCGCCCCTACACGGGCATATTTCTCCAGTACTACCGATTCTCCACCGCGTTCCCTAAGCGCCCCGATGATCTCCTCTGTGGCCGTCCCCAAAAGTGTACCGCATACGATACCGTGCGGAATATCGAACATCCCGCCTATGGATGCAGCGAGGCCATGGACTACACCCAGCCCCGCGTTCGCGAGACAGATGCCCGACATCAGCGAGCCGTACGCCATTGCGGCACGCACTGCCGTGTCGCCGGCCCCCTCACCGCAGGCCAAAAGGAGCGAATCCCCGACGAAGCCAAGGCCGCTCAAGGCGAGCGCATCCGTCATGGGATTTGCCTTTGTGGAGACGTAGGATTCCAGAAGCTGAGTACAGGCATCAAGACCCGTCGCCGCCGTGACACCCGCCGGGCAGGAAAGGACCAGCTCCGGATCGACGACGGCCAGATCGGGGATAAAGTTGTCATGACGAATGGATCTCTTATACCCGTCCGGCCCCACATGGCTCAGAACGGCATTCTTGGTTGCTTCACTGCCGGTCCCCGAGGTCGTCGGCACGGCGATGTGCGGGAGCACTGCACCGTTGTGCTCCCTCCCCCCGATCCCCTCCATAAACTCGGTGACGGAGCAATCCTGGGTCATCATCGCGGACAGGGCCTTCCCCGCGTCAATGACACTCCCGCCACCGATCGAAAGGACCAGGGTAACACCACTCCCCCTCAGCGCCGCAACGGATTCATCTATCAATTCAGGGGAGGGCTCTCCCAACGCCCTGACCCGTTCACAGGCAATGCCCGCCTTCTGTATCTGTCCCTCGATTCCGCCCCACGCGCCGCTCTCCTCGAGCGAGCCCCCCCCCGTAACGACCAGGGCCCTCCCCCCGAGCCTTCTCATTTCCTCAGCAATGAGGTCTCTGCTCCCGGCCCCGAATATAATTCTGGGCACGGAGATAAATTGAAAATCAGATATCATCGTCTTTCCGTTTCTCTGATGTGATGGGACAGCCTCTGTAAAACACAGTGAAACATTGATCAAGTAAATTGAAGGGAGAAAAATAATCGCTGTATTTTTTGAAGTTTTTTTGCCCTCTATGGAACAATTCCGCGTTTTTTTAGTTCCATGCGGACATCTATTCTGCGCTCTCTCAGTTCTTCAGCCGTGGAACCGTTTGAACCGGAGCTTATACCCACGCCACCGCCGGCATTTCTTCCGAAACTGCCTAGTCCGATACCCAGTCGCGGTCCTGATGGCTTTTCCTGGTTTTCTATTTCATCATTCAGGCGATAGAAGTAGCGTAGGAGATCGTCGTTGCTCATTTTTTGATAATTTTCGGCAAGTAATTCCTTTGTTCTCTCCGCACATCCAAAAACCAAAAGCACGGCCGCGACGATAAGCAATAATAAAATAATATTCTGTTTCATCTTCATGTTGCATTCTCCTTTTTTAATGCTGCCGCTGTTGTTCCAATATCCACAGAAATTTCTACCCAAAAATAGTCGCTGTTTATTTTAGTTGAGCACCTCAGGGGAAAGCAACCATTTCCTGCCGCTCCTCATCCCACATTTTCAGGCGAACACAAGAAAGGCTTTTCACGATTGTGAGCGGCGCTTTGGCCTGCAGCGCCGGAACG
>JAUSPK010000119.1 GCA_030655735.1 Syntrophales bacterium
CTTTAGCCTTCAGCCTACCCACCTAATCAGTTATCTCATAAACTTGAACAACTTCCGCCTGAGGGACTCCAGGAGCCCCCTGTCAGCCAGGGAAAAGGTCCGTACGCCTTCGCCGTCCCCCTCACTGGACATCGCTATTGCGCCATAGTCCATAAGAAACTTAAGGGCGTTTTTGTAATTGGACTGGGAGATGGCCTCTGTCTTGGAGACCTCTCCCTTCTTGTACATTTTTACGCCGAGCTTATAAATCCTTTTTATAAGATCTTTCTCCAGTCTTCCCCTGTTTTTCAGATATGCGCATCCCCTGGACGCGATCCAGTAAGACTCAAGATAATTTTGTACCAGCCCGGCGAATGACGGGAGAGATGTCCTCCCCTTACCGGTCACCTCTATGGAGGCCGACCCGTCGGCGCCTTCATGAAGGGTTATCATACCCCTGTCGCGTGCGTATGACACAACCCTCTGAACCTCTTCACGATCATCGACCTTGTTGTCATATATAAATTCGTCCATGAACAGGGCCTTGAAGAAGTTGTAGTCTTCCATCACCTCGGAAAGGGATATACTAGTGCGGGAACCGGAGAGAATAGAGATAGACACAAAAGAGAAAGAGACAAAGGAGTGGAGTATATTGTTCTTGTAATACTCGATATTCGGCCTCCTGTTCTCATCCACGGAGTATATCGTCTCGGCAAGTTCATCTTCCTCATCCTCCTCTTCGGGCCCCATCCGAGATATAAACCCCGATGACTCAAACATCCCAAGGGCATCGACCACGGCCCTTTCCCTGTTGACAAAGGTGGACGAAAACCTCACGCCCCGGAAATCGAGATAATCATAAAATGCATTGAGGATCTCCATCAGATCATCATGGGATATCCCCCTTCGATAGTAGGACAGGAGCCCCGCGGCTACCAGAGAAAAGGGCGTCACTACGGACACCTTGTTTATCTCATTAACAACCTCATACCCCATTCTTCTATACAGGATCCTTCTCTCCGAAAGGGTCATCTCCTCAATGGGGATCTCCTGTGAAGCCAGGTACGACTTGAGTAGCATCGGCTCCCCCACGTTCATGTAAACACCCCCGTAGCGTTTCTTGAGGATATTGACACTCTTGAACAGGGTTGACACCTTTTCCTTTTCCTTGCTGCCCCCTTCCAGTTCTTTCAGATAAGACTTTTCTTCCACAATCCTGTCGTATCCGATGAAAACCGGAATGATGGCCAGATCATCAAAGCCTGCTTCCCTGTAGGCCTGCATGATCATGGAGAAAAGACCGTATTTCGGCATTACCATCTTCCCGGTACGGCTCCTTCCCCCTTCAATAAAGAATTCTATGGGGAACCCCTCCGCGAGGAGTGTCTTAACGTATTTGGCAAGGGCCTCTCCGTACAGGGCGTTGCCACCGATCGACCTTCTGATAAAGAAGGCTCCAAAATTTCTGAAAAAGTGTCCCAGCGGCCAGAAGCTGAGATTGACCCCGGCGGCAATAAAGGGAAGTTGTATATTGTTGTAATAAAAGACATAGTGAATCAGGAGATAGTCCATGTGACTTCGATGACACGG
The DNA here is from genome assembly GCA_030655735.1 of Syntrophales bacterium. Classification (GTDB taxonomy): domain Bacteria; phylum Desulfobacterota; class Syntrophia; order Syntrophales; family UBA2210; genus UBA6078. Next base: position 1,570 of record JAUSPK010000119.1, read on the forward strand.
TATCACGACAAAGGGCATCTTCTTGGAGACCTCTCTCATCCGTGAAAGGCCCTCCTTGTCCACGATCACGCCGTCATATATATTGTTCCATAACCAGGTAAGTATCCTGTCCATGAATCCCACGTACGTGTCATTATACCCGGCGGCTATCTCAAGCAGATACCCCTTGGCCCTGTCAACGATGGTGCCGTACCCCTCCTTTCCGGTTGCGGCCATTTCCTCCATGAGCCGTATCAATCCCGGGTCTCTCAGGGCTATTCCAGCTATCTCCTCCCGCGACTTGAGGACAGGCCCGACAATGGCCCTCTTTTCCTCATCAATCCTGTCTATGAGCTCCCGTCTCAGGAGATAGCTGATGGCCTCTATGGACTTGCCGCTGTGGATCTCCAGAAACTCCGAAAGATCCACGGGTTGAGAGGACACGACAAAGGCCTTGCGGTACTGTCTGAAGAAGTTTATCACCCTCCGCAGCGTTCCCGGATTTTCGGTCTCACCGAACAGCAGGGCCGCCAGGCTCTTGTCCTTTTTCTCCCGTCTACGCCCGTATGCGACAAGCTGCGGCACAAGAAAAACAGGGATATCCATCTCCCTTTGCGCATCAATCAACTGCCCTAAGGGCTCCTTCACACTCCTGCCCCCGATAAACTCAGAGCCCCGGAGGTACACCACGGAGCTTTTTCCCTTTTTCGTTATCCTTTTCAGATATTCATTCTTGAAGGGATTGTGAAAAAATTGCGAGATGATCGCCCTAAAGGCAGCCCGAAAGGGTTGCCAGAGAAGCATGTTAATGCCATGACAATAAACGGGCCTTTGAACGTCCCCTCTGGTCAAGACGTTCCGAAGTATCAGGCAGTTGAGCTGGCTCTGGTTCTTCAGGGCGTGTACAACCACCCCCTTCCCCGAGAGATCCTTCAGCTTGTCCAGATCTTGTTCGTCCGCTTTTGCCTTGGACAGTGCCCTACCCAGGATTCGAAACAGGGGGGATTTCTTCTCTTCATACAGGAGGCCGCTGTAATATTCCCCTACCCGCCTCCCGAACACTCTCCACTTAGATTTACCTACCATGATCTCTCTTTATCTACCCGCCTCACCCTCAGCTGACCTGCCAGGTAACGGGACAGCATTCCGGGAATCTCCGAATCATGTAATCCCTCACATATTGTTCGATCTCGCGAGCCGTCGAAAAGGGCATAACCGTTTCCAGCAGTTCTTTCGATTCACTGACCGTCGAATTGCGGATTATTTTCTTGACGCGGGGTATCGCCAGAGGGGTCATACTCAGTCCATCAAGTTCAAGACCCAAAAGAATGGGCGTGCACAGGGGGTCACCGGCCATCTCACCGCACATGGCAACCTTTATACCGGCCTTGTGCCCCGCATCAACAACCTGTCTGAGCATCATCAGTACGGCGGGGTGAAGGGGTTCATAGAGATAGGTAACCCGCTCGTTCACCCGGTCAATCGCAAGCGCGTATTGTATCAAATCATTGGTGCCGATACTGAAGAAATCCACTTTCTCCGCCAGTCTATCGGCCAGAATCACCGCAGAGGGAACCTCTATCATAATCCCTATCTTTATATCTTCATCAATGGGAATTCCACCCGATACCAATTCCTCCTTTACCTCATCGATGATTTTCCTGGCATCCACAATCTCCTGGATGCCGGAAATCATGGGAAGCAGGATGCCGGTATTGCCGTAGGCACTGGCGCGTAGTATAGCCCTCAGCTGTACCTTGAAGAGTTCCACCTCCTTGAGACAGAAGCGTATCGCCCTCAGACCCATCACCGGGTTTATCTCTTCGGCCAGGCCGGCATCGGAGATAAATTTATCACCCCCCAGATCAAAGGTTCTGATGGTTGCCCACTTGATTCCCTCCCCCTCTATCACCTTCTTATAATTTAAAAAGTGCTCTTCTTCGGTGGGAAGCGCCTTCCTGTTGATATAGATAAATTCCGTCCGGTACAGACCCACACCATTGGCCCCGTGGAAAACCGCCGATGGTATCTCTTCGACAAACTCTATGTTCGCCCCTACACCCACACCATGACCATCCGCCGTCACAGCGGGAAGGTGGGCGTCCTTGATCATATCCTCTTCCATTGCGAGGTAGTGCCGCTTTTTGTCCTCGTACCTCTTTATCACCTCCGGATCGGGATTGACGATAACAACACCCGCCGTCCCGTCAACGATGATGACATCACCGGTGCTCACCTCTGCGGTAACCTTTTCCAGCCCGACAACCGCCGGGATCCCTATCGATTTTGCCACGATCGCGGTATGAGAAGTCTTTCCGCCCATGTCTGTGGCAAAGCCCAGGATCTTCCGGGTCGCCATCTGAACCGTATCGGCCGGCGAGAGATCTCTCGCGATAATGACAACCTCCCCCTCGATATCGGAGATCTTTTCATGCATCTTCCCGGACAGATTCCTCAGTATCCTCTGCCCCACATACTCCAGATCCCTGATACGCTCCCGCAGATACCCGTCTTCTATCTTGTCAAATATCTCCCGGTGACTGGAGATCGTCATCTTCAAGGCCCATTCGGCGTTAACCCGATGTTCCTCTATATTTTTTAGGGTACTTGCGACAAACGTCTTGTCCTCGAGTATCATGATATAGACATCGATAAGGAGCGGGCCTACCCCCTTGCGATCACCAATGCCCTTCTTTACATCCTTCTTTATATCCAGCAATTCCCTCTTCGAGTCCTTGAGGGCCCTCTTGTACCGCTTTATCTCCCTGGAGACAAAGCGGCCATTATCCAATTTATAGAGCGTTTCCTTGATATCCTGGTGATTCAAGGCATAAGCTCTCCCAATCACGATACCAGGAGACACCCCGATACCCCTCAGGGCGGCTATTGTCTTCAGTTCATTCTCGCTCAATTACTCTTCTCCAAATTTATCTTCTATGAGTTTTTCGAGCTCCCGCATGACATCATCCGCATCAATACCTTGAGCCTCAACGGTGAGGCGACTTCCCATGGGACATGCAAGGGTGAGTATCTCGAGGATACTCTTGCCGTCAATCTTTTCTCCGTCTTTCGCAAGAAAAACATTCGATTCATACTTGTTCAATACACCCACTATCTTGGCGGCGGCCCTGGCGTGAAGTCCCAGTTTATTTTTCAGGGTGAATGCCTTTGTTCTCTTCATACTACACTACCACCACAAAAAAGAGCGCCGCCGCATACAGCACTGCGAGAGAGGATATTCCTCTGCCCACCAACCATGAGCACAAAAGGACAAGGGCAAGGGTTCCCCCCAGCGCTAAGCCCCAGGCAAGATTCGCAAGCGGAAGAGAGGAATCCACAAAGACCGCACCCAAAAGGGCAAGCAAGATCGTAGTACCCCACTTGAGTACCTTTGTTTTGTAAGGCAGAGCTATCCTTCCCAGAAAACCGACACCACCCTGCCCATCCCGATAACCCTCAATAAATCCCTTCAAGCGTATCCACAGATGGATAGAATTGTATGCCAACAGAAAAAACAGGGGGGCAATGACCAACCCCTCGAGCGCAAGGATAACCCCGGCCACCGACGAGAACGGTCTGAGCCCTCCCCAGAAAAAGGGATCACCCATTGCGGCATAGGGGGCCATCAGTGCCTCTTTGCGGCGAGTTGCCTCCGAATGGCCGCTACTTCCTCCCGTTTCCTCCTCCAGTCTGGCCACAGAAGCTATGATCGCTCCCGTCAGATACGGATGAGAACTGAACGGGTGCATGTGCCGCGCCAGTACCCCGGAGATCCATTTTTTGTTTCTTCCGGATCTGACCAAGGGAATCAGGGAATAGGCAAATCCCACATTCTGCATCCCCCGGAAACTCCATGAAGATTGGATGGATAGAGACCTCAAGAACATTCCTGTCAGGTCACTCTTCTTCATTCTACGCAGCCCTCTTCTGTGCCCTGAAAACCTTCTCACCAGCATCCCCTGGGACGGAATGTAAGTAACATGTTTAGCAGATTCGGTCAATATTATATGGTTTTTACAGCCCCCTCCCACATTTTTTTATTGACACGACATTTTTTATCTGGTACGAAGCGCGCCAGTCTATTCGGAGCATTTGCAACGATCGGGACGATGCAGTACGACGGCCCGATTTTTTTTGTCCGATACACACTCAATCAAAAAAAGGGGGACGGTTCCCATGCTTTGCCAAACTGTTAAAGAAGGTTTTGAATGTGTCTTTATGAGCAAAAAAGGATGTAATTTTAATGGAGGTAGTTGCCATCCGATCACTGAAAAATGTGAAGGATGCGGCAGGTGCGTTGAATATTCTTCCGTCAAATATTGCATGATGTACCCTGATCCCACTGGGAAATGGAATGTAGGTGGATGTCCGTCAGCGACACACATAGAAAAGGGCGCCGCTGCAACGGCCCAAAAAATAAACCCATTGAAGGCATCGAAAAGAGGATCAAGAAGGTAACACTCCTCGTAGCAAAACCCCGTTATAAGCCCTGAAAAGTTCTAGGGATGAGTCCCTCATCCACTGCGGGTGCGTACGCAAAAAAGCCGGCTCAAAAAACCGGCTTTTTCATGTACATCCCTTGAGAATTACCAGCACCGTTCAACTGATAATTTCTCTTATTTCTTTCAGTCCCTTTTTTATGTCCGCCAGTCTGCCATTCGCGCTAGGGGAAGGCTCCTCTCCCTTGTTGCTACTGGCCAAGCGCTTCCTGGCTCCGGCTATAGTAAACATCTCTTCATACAGGAGTGCTTTGATCTCCAACAACTGCTCGACGTCTTTCCTCCGGTAAAGGCGCTGGTCCGATCTCGTCCGCACCGGCCTCACCGTCTTGAATTCCGACTCCCAGTACCTGACAACGTACGGCTCCACTCCCAGTATCCTGCCGACCTCGCCGATACGGAAATAATTCTTGTCAGGAATAACCATAATAGGGAACCCGCAAAATCCGAGACAAGACAACTCTTCAGATGATCATCCGTTGAGCGCTTTTTTCAACACCTGGCTTGATTTAAAGGTCAAAACTTTTCTGGCCGATATTTCGATCTCCTTACCGGTCTGCGGGTTTCTTCCTCTGCGGGCTGTTTTTTCTCTGATACTTAATTTGCCAAACCCGGAGATTTTGACGTCTTCACCCCCGGCGAGGGTATCCTTGATGATGTCGAACACCGACTCTACAAAGCGTGCCGCATCGCTCTTCGAGATACCTATCTTCTCATGCACATTTCTTATGATATCAGCTTTTGTCATCTCATCCCTCCCTCGCTATGATATTTAAATCTCCAGTCCCCTGATCTTTGCTCCCGTGTGTCTCACTATTGTCTCTACGATCCGTTCATGGGCCTCATTGACCTCGCCGTCCGTCAGAGTTTTCGTAGCAGAACGATATGTAAATCTCACGGCCAAGCTCTTCATCCCATTGGGAACACCTTGTCCAACATATACATCAAATATGTCTATATATTCAAGTAAATTCTCGTTTTTTTCAAGGGCGAGATCAAGCAGATACCTCCCTTCGACCGCCTCATCCACCACAAAGGCAACATCTCTCGAAGCGGAGGGGAGCTTCGGGATATTTCGGTAGAGAAAATCCTCACGTAAGAGGGGAATAATCGAATGAAGGTCGAGTTCGAAGACCACGGCCTTTCCCTTTATGTCCATCCTTTCAAGGACATCGGGATGAACATCGCCCAAAAATCCGATGGTTCTGCCGTCCGATATCACATGGCACGCTCTTCCGGGATGGAGAAAGGGCCGGTCACATCCGGATGTGAAACGGATATCTCGAATCCTCAGGGCGTCAAACAGATTCTCCATGCGCCCCTTCAGATCGTAGAAATCGGCATGCAAGTCTTCATCGAAGTGCCACAGCCTGTCATAACGAGCTCCACAGACAAGGGCCCCTACCCTTTCACGCTCCCGTGGAAGCTGTTCTCCGACATCGGTGAACACCTTCCCCATCTCGAATATCCGAAGGTCATGATTTCCAGCACTAATGTTTTTTCTCATTGTCGCCAGAAGACCATACACCAGGCCCGTCCTCATCACGGACATGTCTTCACCGAGGGGATCTTCAAGCCGTATGAACCTCCGGCCCTCATCATCCTCATTCAAGCCAAGGACGTCCGCCGACGCGGGGGAGATAAAGCTGTAGTTGATAACCTCTGAATATCCATAACCGTTCAATATGGTCCGGATCCTGCCTTGCAGTGCCCTCTCATCGCTCGTTGTCACCGCTTCGGGCGAAAGCTCAGGCAGGGATGTGGGAATGCCTTCGTAACCATGGATCCGCGCTATCTCCTCGGTCAGGTCTATCTCCCGCGAGATGTCAACCCTGAATGTAGGAGGCGTCACCAGATAGGCCCCCCCTGGCTCCTTTTCACTCACAGCCATTTCTAGGCCTTCAAGGATCTCTTTCATCTCCCCTGCCTCAATCTGTGTACCCAGGATCCTGTTCACCCGTTCGGGTCGAAAGGGTATATCCCGTATGGCTTCGATCTTCCGGGGATATTCATCAATATACCCTTTGCATATCGAACCGCCCGACAGATCGGCTATCAGCTGGGCCGCCCTGTCGAGGGCCCTGACCACCCCATCAGGGTCTATTCCCCGCTCAAAGCGAAAGGCGGCGTCCGTACCCATTCCCAGAGATCTCGAGGATTTTCGGATGGAGGAAGGATTGAAGTAGGCACTCTCAAGGAGGACATCCTTTGTGTCATCCTCCACCTCGGAATCGAGGCCGCCCATGATGCCGGCAACCGCGACCGGCCTCACGCCGTCACAGATCATCAGGGTATCGGCGCTCAGTGTCCGGGGCTTTTCATCCAGGGAAACAAACTGCTCCCCCTCCTCGGCTCCCCTGACAACGATCCGCCCCTCTTTGAGAGACCGAAAGTTAAAGGCATGCAGGGGCTGGCCTAATTCCATCATGACGAAGTTTGTCACATCGACTACATTATTGATCGCGCGCAGGCCCACCGCCTCGAGTCTCATCCGCATCCATGCCGGGGAGGGTCTTATTTCAATGTTTTTTATGAGGCGGGCGGTATAACGGGGACACAGGTCGGGGTCGAGAATCGTCACGGATGTCAGTTCATCGATGCCCTCCCCCTTCTCCTCGAATTTTATGGCGGGGTGCCGTACCCTTCCCCCCGTCATAGCAGCAATCTCTCTCGCTATCCCTATCATGCTCAGGCAATCGGCACGGTTGGGAGTAATGGATATCTCAAACGTGACATCATCCAGATCAAGCCCTACGGCCAGATCTTCGCCAAGGGTGAGGGTATCAGGCAGCATCATGATGCCGGTCGTGTCTTCGCCTATCCCCAGTTCCTCTTCGGAGCAGAGCATCCCCTCGGACAGCTCCCCCCGCAACCGGGAGCTCTTTATCGTGTAGCCGCCCGGTATGGTCGCCCCCACCGTGGCGAGGGGGACGATATCACCCGCATGTATGTTTTGTGCGCCGCACACCACCGGAAAGGTCTGATCACCCGTGGAGACCTCACACAGCGAAAGTTTGTCGGCATTGGGATGGGGCCGTATGGACAGTATCTTTGCGACAACCACTCCGGAAAAACCGGGGCTTACCCTGTCTATGGAATCAACCTCCAGACCGGCCATCGTCAGCTTGCCGGCGATCTCCTCCGGGGTCAGTTCCACATCAATATAATCCTTCAACCATTTGAGACTGACTAACATATAGATTCACCAATAATCAGGTATGGAACGGTCAGAACTGTTCGAGGAATCTCCGGTCATTTTCGAAAAACAGACGAATATCCGATATGCCGTATTTGAGCATCGCTATCCTCTCGACGCCGAGGCCGAAGGCAAAACCGGAGATCTCTTCGGTATCATAGTGAACGGTCTTAAAGACCTCGGGATCAACCATTCCGCTTCCGAGAATCTCTATCCAGCCGCTTTGGCCGCACACCCGGCAGCCGGAGCCCTTGCACATCACGCACTGTATATCAACTTCCGCGCTCGGTTCCGTAAAGGGGAAAAAACTGGGACGAAATCTGAGCTGGGTACCGCTCCCGAACATCTGCCGGAGAAAAAAGGTAAGCACACCTTTCAGATCTCCGAACGTGATGCCCTTGTCAACCAGGAGTCCTTCAACCTGATGAAACATCGGGGTATGCGAGATATCGGAATCGGGGCGGTATACCTTGCCGGGGGAGAGAATCCTCACGGGGGGGGGCTGCTGCTCCATCGTCCTGATCTGGACGGGAGAGGTATGGGTGCGCAGAACAATGTTGTCGGTTACATAGAATGTATCGTGTATATCTCGGGCGGGATGATCTTCGGGAATATTGAGGGCCTCGAAATTGTAATAGGTGAGTTCCACCTCGGGTCCCTCCACCACGGAGAATCCCAGGGTTGCAAAGATGTCACATATCTCACCCTCCACCCGTGTAACGGGATGGACCTTCCCATACCGCAGACCTCTTCCGGGAAGGGTGACGTCGATCCGCGCCTCACGCAGGGCCTTGTCTCTATCGCCGGATTCTATATCCTCCAGGGCCCTTTCTATCTTTTCCAGCAGAGATTTTTTTATGTCGTTGGAAAGCTTACCGAGAAGGGGCTTGTCTTCGGGGGCGGCATCCTTCAGACCCCGGAGGAGGTCCGTGAGGAGACCCTTTCTACCGAGGTATCGGGTCTTTATGTCAAGAAATTCCCCTCCGGTCTTTGCTGAATCTATCTCACCATCAGCCTTTCTCCGCAGATCTTCGAGGGCTTCTTTCACGTAATCTACTCACCTTTCGCCATACCGGCAATCTTTGAAAAGGCCCCGGGGTCACTAACGGCAAGCTCTGCAAGTATCTTTCTGTCCAGATCAACCCCCGCAGTCTTTATCCCGCTTATCAGTCTGCTGTAAGAGATCCCATTCATACGGGCGGCGGCGTTTATCCTTGCGATCCAGAGTTTTCTGAAATCCCGTTTCCTTACCCTCCGATCCCGGTAGGAGTATTTCATCGCCCTCTCAACGGCCTCGGTAGCGGTCCGGTACAACCGGCTCCTCGCCCCGAAAAAACCCTTTGCGAGTTTCAGCACCCCTCTTCTCTTTTTCCTCGCATGTATACTTCTCTTTACCCTTGGCATATATATCTCCCTCAAACTTCCATTACATATAGGGAATCAGCTTTTTGATTCCGTTCATATCGCTCTTGCTCAGAAGGCCTGATTTTCTCAGATTTCTCTTTCGCTTGCTCGTCTTTTTGGTCAAGATGTGGCTGGCATAGGCCTTGTTTCTCTTGACCTTTCCCTTTGCGGTAAGGCTGAACCTCTTGGCCGCCCCTCTGCGTGTTTTTATCTTTGGCATTCTATTGCTCCCGGTTCTATTATTAAAAGCTGTTACTTCTTCGGGGGGGATACCACCATTATCATGTTTCTCCCCTCGCGCTTGGGAAACTGGTCAACGACGCATGTCTCGCCCAGCCTCTCCTTTATATTCTCCATGATCTGCCTTCCCTTGTCCGCATAAACAATCTCCCGTCCCCTGAACATCATGGTTATCTTTACCTTGTTATTCTGCTCAAGAAAGCGTTGTATGTGACGAAGCTTGACAAGGAGATCGTGTTCCTCGGTCTTGGGCCTGATGCGGATCTCCTTCAGCTGAACTAAGCTCTGACTCTTCTTTGCGCCGTGAGTCTTCTTGCTCTGCTGATACAAGTGTTTCCCGTAATCCATGATGCGGCACACCGGCGGGGAGGAACTTGGGGCCACCTCAACCAGATCGAGGTCCACTTTTTCAGCCGCCGCCAGGGCATCAGCAAGGGTCAGTATCCCCAACTGCTCCCCCTCAGAGCTGACCACCCGTACCTTGTCAACCCTGATCTCACCGTTGATTCTCAAATGCTTAACTATGTGTCACCTCCTGATATTTTGCAGAAAAGCAATCTTATAACACATTTTTATTCATATCTGTCACACTTTTCGCGCACAATAGCAACAAAATCATCAACGCTCATGGAACCGAGATTCTTGCCACCATCCCGCTGCCGGGGTGAGACCGTACCGGATTCCACCTCCCGGTCACCGATAACAAGCATATAGGGGACCTTCTGCATCTGTCCTTCCCGTATCTTATATCCGAGCTTCTCATTTCTGAAATCCCTCTCGCAGCGCACCCCCGCCTCAACAAGCCGGATATAAACCTCCTCGCCGTGAGGAATCTGGTTGTCGGTCACGGTCAGGATGCTTGCCTGCACCGGAGACAGCCAGACCGGGAAGGCGCCGGCGTAATGTTCGATCAGGACTCCCATGAACCGCTCGATCGCACCCAGGATAACCCTGTGGAGCATAACGGGCCGGTGTTTGTCTCCATCCGCCCCTATGTATGACAAATCAAACCGTTCGGGAAGGGCAAAGTCGCACTGTATGGTCGCGCACTGCCACTTTCTCCCGAGTGCATCCTTGAGATTGAAGTCTATCTTGGGTCCGTAGAACGCGCCGTCCCCTTCGTTGATATCGTACGTTATCTTATTGTCTTCAAGCGCCAGCTTCAGGGCGGCAGTTGCCATATCCCAGTCCGCGTCGGAGCCTATCGAGTCTTTCGGTCGTGTGCTCAGCTCCACCTCGTATGCAAAGCCGAAGACACCCATGGCATAATCCACCAGGTCCGCGATAGCCCTGATCTCCGCGTTCAACTGATCGGGCGTGCACAGGATATGGGCATCATCCTGCGTGAACTGGCGCGCCCGCATGAGGCCATGCAGGACACCCGTCTTCTCATGTCTGTGGACGGTCCCCAACTCAAAATATCTCAGGGGCAGATCTCGATAGCTGCGTATCTTCGATTTGTATATCAGCATGTGCGAGAGGCAGTTCATCGGTTTTATACCGTATAACTGCTCGTCCACCTCGGTGAAATACATATTCTCGCGGTAGTGGTCGAAGTGGCCGGATTTCTTCCACAGATCAACCTTCAGGATCTGGGGGCCCATGACGATATCGTACCCACGTTTCAGGTGCTCCTTCTTTTCCCAATCCTCAATGATCGTTCTCAGGAGAGCGCCCTTCGGGTGGAATATGATCAGCCCCGGACCCGCTTCATCATTGATCTGGAAGAGGTCAAGCTCTCTCCCCAGCCTTCGGTGGTCCCTCTTTCTGGCCTCCTCTATGACCCTCAGATACTCGTCCAGCTCTTCCTGTGTGGCAAACCCGGTACCGTATATGCGCTGGAGCATCTTATTCTTTTCATCCCCGCGCCAGTAAGCCCCCGCGACACTCAGAAGTTTGAAGGCCCTGATCTTCCCCGTCGAAGGCACGTGGGGACCCCGGCAGAGATCGACAAATCCCCCCTGGGTATACAGGCTCACATCGGTAACATCGCCGGGAAGATCGTTGATCAGCTCCACCTTGTATGGTTCGCCCCTGTCTTCAAAGAACGAAACCGCCTCTTTCCGCGACATCTCCGTGCGGACAAAGGGGTGTTTGGCGGAAGCAATCTTACGCATCCGCTTTTCTATCTTCTTGAGATCCTCAGGGGTAAAGGTGTCGGAATATTCAAAATCATAGTAGAAACCGTCTTCTATCGAAGGCCCTATCGTCACCTTGACACCGTCAAAGATATCCTGGACCGCCTGAGCCATGATGTGCGATATACTGTGCCGCAAAACACCAAGCCCATCCGCAGAGGATATATCAATAAGCTCTACCCTGGCATCTTCATTCACGGAACGGCTCAAATCCACCAACTCACCATTGATCTTGGCCGCCACGGCGGACTTGAAGGCGTCCCCACATCGGGAAGAGACTATCTCCCTGACCGTTTCTCCGGACTGGTACTCCCCAGTAGAACCATCCGGTAATGTTACCGTAATTTTTTTCACAGCACTATCCTAAAAAGCTAAAATCTCGAAACCAGAGAGGATCATCCCCTCGATTCCCTAAAGAAAGGGCACCATAAACGCCGATGCCCTCGCGCATGCATATATAAATGGTAGGCACGCAGGGATTTGAACCCTGGACCCCCACCGTGTCAAGGTGATGCTCTCCCCCTGAGCTACGTGCCTATGGCCTGAAAAGACTAAGTCAACTAACAATAAAACGCCCTCGTGTCAAGAGATATTATAAAAACCGGTTCTTCTTCCGCTTAGTTGACGCAAAGGGTTCGAGGTTTCAAGGATTCAGGGGGTCGAGGCTTTGTAAATTTCTAAACAGAGTCTGTATGACTTTTGCCAGACTTTTAACTCTTTATAATTCTTAAGCGTTTCACTTGACCCCTCGATCACTTAACCCCTTGACCTCTTGAATCTTTATAATCCTACCAACTCTTTCGGAGATGCCCCTAAAAATCTATGAGTTGTTTATGAATTTTATCCCTTTGAAGATATAATAAAATCCGGAAACCACGGTAAAAAAAGCGGTGCCCCAGAATAACGTTACAATCATTATGGGATTGGCATATCCGGGCAGACACTTGGACACGAGCACAAGAAAGACCGTCAGGAGTTGCAGCACCGTCGTCGCCTTACTCACATAGGTGGGACGTATCTCGAAGGGGACGGACATAAGGAAGAGTATGGACACGCCAAACAGGATTATGCAATCCCGGCTTATGACAACCACCGCAAGCCAGCTCGGGACAATCTTCAAGATCGACAGAATAACAAAAGATGTTATTAGCAACGCCTTGTCCGCCAACGGATCCAGATAGGAGCCCAGGACGGTCTGCTGTCCCAGTATCCTTGCCAGGAATCCGTCCAGGCCGTCCGTTACACCCGCGATGACAAAGACCGCAAGGGCATAGGAAAAGAAACCCTGCATCATAAGGATAACAAAGATCGGAACCAGTATTATGCGAATGAGGGTAAGCATATTGGGAATGTTCATAATCTATGCTCCCGCTTCTCTACCAGAATTTCCAAAATTTCTTTTCAGGGGGTGGTTTTCCCACAAAATCAGGGCCATCGGGGAGGCTTGCGAAGGTTTCCTCAATAATCTCCCGAATAGCCGGGTCATACGACTGATATGCCTTTAATTCAAGTCTCTTCCTGGTAAAATCATAGTGCCTGTCGACTATCCTGTATCGTGAGCTCCAGAGGGTCGCCCCCGCCGCGGTATCTTTTAATTCGAGCAGGACAGAGACCGTTGTGGGTGCATAAATGCTGATGAACGAGGTCTTCCACTCAAGCAGACTACAATACATAACGGCATCCACGCCCAGCAACTTCCCGATAACCTCCGGTGAAATGCTGTATTTACTATCGTCCGCGTTCCCGCCATGGTGCGCGGCCAATTTCTCGTCTATCATAGAGAGGGGTATTCGAGGGTATCCCTTGAAATACAGGGCATCTAGTATCTTCTCTCTCAGAAGCCGCGCCGCCTGTGTGTCTCCCGTCTTGTTGTCAACAGGCGCCAGGGCGATGAGCCGTATTCCCCTCTGATTATAATCCGGGACAACGGTATGGGAAATCCCGGAGGCGCATCCCGACATGACGCAGGCGATAAGGCACAGCACAGCACCTGCCTTTAGTTTATAAATCAATTTTTTACTCCTTTGCCATGTTGAATTCTATGGTATCCTGGGTAATCTGGGCCACGGAGAGTGAAAAATTCCTGAATTCCTTCAATTGCAACTGGTTGGCAAGTATGGAGGCATCGCCCTGCATCTCGACATTCATCACTGCCACACCCGATCCCACCCTTAGCAGATGCACGGCATCCACCCCCCGTATACCTTTTTCCAATGCTTCTCTCAGCGTCCTGAAATCGCCGTATTTTTCTATTCCTCGTACCACAACTCCAATCACTGCTGTCGTACCATACTCCGGCCGCCACTCGCCTGTAAGGACACCCAGTTTCTCAAGATCACGCTTTATATCCTTGACCGAAAGGGTGGCTCGTACCCTGATTCGGTAGAGGCCGCTGTCCACGCCCTCCTTAAGGATCCGGTAATCATGTATATAATCTTGATGTTTCGGGTAGATATTGTCATGGAGGGCATCAGCATTTTCCGTTGCGACCTCTTCAGAGATCAGCATCCCGACCACGCGTTCCACGGCCATTCTCATTGAGTCGCCTATCGCACTGTCCCGTGCCGGCGCCCTGTCATTACCATACACGGTACACGTACCCTCGGTTTCAATCCCGATGGTATCGGGACTGGCACACACACATAACGGATAAAGCACAAAGAAAAACAGGACTGCGGACACAATATAACAACATGAGTTTTTCAAAAATATCCCCCTCATCTCGCCGGGACTGCGCACCTACTTGCCCGGGTTCTCCTTCAGCCTGTCTATCTCTTCCCGTATAATCTTCTCGGCAATAGAGGGAAACATTTCCCTGG
>JAUSPK010000128.1 GCA_030655735.1 Syntrophales bacterium
ATCTCTTTTACTTTTCTCGACATGTGCCATCCCCGGCGTGGTAGTGTTGAAGGGGCCTTCTTCTATACAACCCCTCATTTTTGCCCCTGCTAGAAGAGGGGAACGTACCCTTCCTTCCTGACAAGCTCCTGCCCGTCCTCGCTCACAACGAAGTTGATGAAGCCGGAGGTGGTCCCCTTCGGCTGCCCGTTGGTGTACATGAAGAGGGGCCGCGCGACGGGATACGCGCCCGAAAGCGCCGTTGTGACAGTCGCTTCGATGCCGTTTACCGTGAGCGCCCGAACGCTCTTATTCAGGTACCCGAGACCGATATATCCGATCGCATACTTATTTCTCGATATGGTCTGAATGATCGCGCCGTTCGATGCCTGAAGTTGTGCCCTCGGGGTTACCTTCGCCTTGTGGAGAATCTTCTCCTCCCATACCTCGTAGGTGCCGGAGCTGGTGTCACGTGATACAACGACGATCTTCAGGTCTTCTCCCCCCACTTCCTTCCAGTTTTTTATCTTCCCCTGATAGATCAGGCTCAGCTGTTCGGTTGACAGGTCGGTGACCGGATTTTTGGGATGAACGACCGGGACGATCGCGTCGATGGCAACGCGGTGCGGGACAGGGTACACGCCCTTTTCCTGCGCGAGCTTCTCTTCCTTGGGCTTGATGGACCGGGACGCGGTGGCAATGTCGGTCGATCCGTCGATCAGGGCCTTGATCCCATTACCGGATCCGCCCCCTGAAAGCGAGATATTGATGCCGGGATGCAGCTTCATGTATGCCTCGGCCGCGACCTGGGCAACGGGTAGGAGCGTTGTGGAACCCTTGATTACCAAGGTTTCTCCGGCCAGGGCGGTGTGACCACCGACGAGACTGAGGGACACAAGACATGCCAGCAGAACATTCAGCACTTTTTTCATGGTTGCTTTCCTCCGATTTTCTTCGTGTTGAGAGCAACGATACCGTATGCCTGTTACGATTATATGACAGCCTGATTACAGTTTGATTACATTATCGATTCCAGAACGAGCGCCTCGGGCATGCCGGATCGCGAATGGGAATCTTTTGGGTAACTGCAGCCCAAGGGGGGCGGGAACGGGAACAAGGACCATTGATCATCCAAATTGCAGGATCACTCTTCCGAACGTTCTGACAGGGGATATCCTCCCCCATTTCTCTTCATTTTTCAAGTGATAATGCGAATGTCAGAATCCTGTTGCCGGCAGGTTCCGGTTCGGAAGATATCGGCCCGCTCCTGGAGGGTACACGTGCCGCTTTTATTTCTTTACCGTCTCAGCGATCCTGTCCATCGCGACCTCAACCTGTTCGTACTGATTGAAGGCGCTCAGACGGATGTAACCCCTGCCGCACGAGCCGAACCCGCTGCCGGGCGTGCACACGACGGCGGCCTTGTCGAGAAGGAGGTCGAAGAACTCCCAGGAATCCATCTGCGCGTTGACCCAGATGTACGGCGAATTTTCGCCCCCGGCGCAGGTATATCCGAGCCTCGTCATCTTTTCGAGAATCAGGGAGGCGTTTCTCAGATAATAATCGGTCAGTTGCCGTACCTGCTCCTTCCCTGCGTCCGAATAGACGGCCTCTGCGGCCCGCTGCACCGGATAGGAGACACCGTTGAACTTTGTCGTATGCCGGCGGTTCCATAGCGAATGGAGGCCGTGGGCGTTCATCTGCGCGTCATAGGCGACGCACGATTTCGGCACTATGGTGTACGCGCACCGAGTTCCGGTGAAGCCCGCGGTCTTTGAAAAAGATCGAAACTCGATCGCCACGTCCCGGGCCCCTTCGATCTCATAGATGCTCCGGGGAATAGATTCATCACGGATAAAGGCAACATAGGCTGCGTCGTACAGTATCAATGCCTTGTTTTCTTTCGCATACGCGACCCACTGCGAGAGCTGCTGCCTCGTTGCCGTGACCCCCGTGGGATTGTTGGGAAAACAGAGGTATATCAGATCGACCCGTTCGTTCGGAATCTCCGGAACGTACCCGTTTGCCTCCGTGGCTTCGAGGTAGACGAGCCCCTCATATCGTCCGTCATTCCAGACCCCGGTCCTGCCGGCCATGACGTTGGTGTCGACGTACACGGGATAGACCGGATCGGGGACGGCGATCTTCAGGGCGGAGGAGAAGATCTCCAGGATATTCCCGGTATCACACTTCGCGCCGTCGCTGACGAAAACCTCATCCGGATGGATATCGGCCCCATATGCCTGGAAGTCGTTTCGTGCGATGGCCTCGCGCAGGAACTCATACCCCTGCTCCGGGCCGTAGCCGCGGAAGGTGCTGTCGACCGACATCTCATCCACGGCCCCGTGGAGAGCGGCTATGCATGCCCCGGGGAGGGCGCGCGTTACATCACCGATCCCGAGCTTGATGATCTGTTTGTTTGGATTCGATGCGGCGAAGGTGCTCACTCTCTTTGCAATGTCGGAAAAGAGATAGGATGACTGAAGCTTCAGGTAATTCTCATTGATCTGTATCATGTTGAGTCCTTGTCTGTAGATGATTGTTTTTCAGGGGAAAAAAGTATACGGGAAAGGGTCTTTGTGTGTCAATGCAAAACAGTATGTCTTTTCAGGGAAGTCACGGTTTGAGTGATCTGGAGGACAACAATAAAACCATTGACTCGACAAGGGTGTGCATGGTAGCGGACACTGCTGGATTTGAAGAAGGTCACAACCAGGCGGGTGTGATGAAGAGGGGTAGTGCGGAAAAAAATCGCGGGAGGTCTCCAAATAAGTGTTGACAAGCGATATTATGCTTGGTAAGTAAGCGCTTACTTAGAGGTGGATATTTTGAAGGACCCGAACAACAAACGTCTCTCAGCGAAGGAACGAAAAAAACTTGTTCTGAGCAGCGCCATCACCGCATTTGGAAAATCAAACTACCGGGCTACGCGCATGGCCGACATTGCGGCCGAGGCGGGTGTTTGCGAGGCCATGCTGTACAAACACTTTAAGTCGAAAAAGGTCATGTTCCTCAGTATCCTTGAGAACGTATCCGAAAGAACCGCAACCACGATAGGGAAGGGGTTTGAGGAGGAACCGGATGCGCTCAAGCTTCTGCGGCGGCTCCTCATAGAGTACTATCACCAGATACAGGAACACCCGAATCTCTTGAAACTGCATTTTCAGGCCGTATCCGAGATAGACGACGAAGAGATCGGGGGTCGTATCAAGAAGGATCATGAGGTCTATGTCCATTCCATCAAAGAACTCATTAAAAAGGGGATTGAGCAGGGAACGGTTCGAAAGGATATCGAGATAGATCCGATAGCATGGCTCTTTAATGGGATCGGTCTCCTGATAAGTATGATGGTCCTCCTCTCTCGCGATGGCGAGATCAAGGAGGGTATTGCGGATAAGATGATTGATCACCTGATAGAGAGCATCAGGGCGTAAGCCCATTCGGTTTTTTATTCGGATGATCGTGTTTTTTAAACAACCCTTGAGAGGGTCAATTCAAAGGAGGTAGTTATGTTAAGGACGAAAGAGCAGTACATAAAAGCGCTGGGCAAGATGAAGCGAAACATCTACTACGACGGTGAGAAGATCTCACGTGATGATGAGCTGCAGATGCCCTGTATCGACACCATCGGGACGACGTACGACGAGGCGCAGAAGCCTGAAAACGCGGACCTGCTCCTGGCAAAATCCCATCTGACCGGTGAGACGATCAACCGCTTCACCCACATTCACCAGAGTGCGGAAGATCTCCATAAGAAGCAGGATATGACCCGCTTTCTCTGCCGGAAGGTGGGCGGTTGTATCCAGCGGTGTATGGGTATTGACGGAACGAACGCGATCTACAACGTGAGCTATGAGGCGGACAAGGTGAACCCCGGCGAAACGCAGTACCACGAGAATTTCAAAAAGTGGCTGACACGGTTTCAGCAGGAAGACCTGATCGGATGCTGCGCCCAGACGGACGTGAAGGGTGACCGTATGAAACGCCCCCACGAGCAGGTAGACCCCGACATGTACGTGCGGATCAAGGAAAAACGAAGCGACGGAATCATCGTATCGGGGTGCAAGGTGCACATCTCCGAGGCATCGGTGGCCGACGAGGTTCTGGTGCTTCCGACCCGCGCCCTGGGTCCGAAGGACAAGGACTATGCTGTCGCCTTCGCCATCCCCGGTGACTGGGACGGCCTGAAACAGGTAGTGACGATCCACAACCTGCGTCCGCGTAAGCACTTCCCCCGCGGTTTTATGCCCGGTTCGACGGACTCCTACATGATCTTTGACGATTGCTTTGTCCCCTGGGACCGGGTCTTCCTCTGTGGCGAATACCAGCACGGCGGCGCCCTGGCGCTCCTCTTCGCCCTCTTCCATCGCCACAGCTATTCGGGATGCAAGCCGGCGATCGGCGATGTGCTCCTGGGAACAGCGGCCCTGGCGGCTGAATACAACAATATCGAGAAGCAGGGTCACGTCCGTGAGAAGCTGGCGGAGATCATTCTGACCACGGAGCTGGGATACGCGGCGGGCTATACCGCCTCCGACCTGGGCAAACCGGAGCTTTACATGCCCGGTGTGGGCTTCATCCCCTACGGGCCGGGAAGCTACATCCCGAACTCGATCTACGCCAACGTCGGCCGCTGCCTGAGCGGCGAGGCCGTCTATCGTGAGCAGGAGATCCTCTGCGACATCTCGGGCGGCATCACGGCAACTTTCCCCCACGAGGAGGAATGGGTCAACCCCGAGACGAAGGGACTGATGGAGAAATACGTAATGCGTAATCCCAAGTGTTCGGCGAAGAGTGCCGCGCAGTTCTGGCGGTATCTCGGCGACAGCCTCTGCTCGGCCACGGGCGGCATCAGCAACGTGGGGAATTACCAC
>JAUSPK010000130.1 GCA_030655735.1 Syntrophales bacterium
AGTTTGCCAGGGAAATTGGATTCTACCCTTCTGAAAAAGAGGACTGATTACCCGGCAATCCGTTTGAGAAAATCCCCGATTGCCGCCATGTAGTCCTGAAATCCTCTCATGAATATCGTGTTGTGGTCGGCCCCCGGGATCATGAGGAGGCGTTTGTCTCCGGCCCCGCCAGCCTTGTAGAGGGCCTCCCCGTCGGCAAAGGGGATGATCTGGTCGAACTGGGCATGGATGATCAGCGTGGGTCTGTCAAAGGTTCTGATCTTCTGAATATTCTGGCAGCCATCCTCTTCGGATATCCCCATCCTGAGAGGGGAAACGCCGATCAACCGGAGGAGCGGCATGAGGTAGGCGAAGCCGCTCTCGATGATCAGCCCCGCGATCCGGTCCCGGTAATGCGCCGCGAGTTCGAGGGCCGAAGCGCTCCCCAGCGACCGCCCCATAACGACCAGAGGGCCTGTATATCCCCCCTCGGCGAGCCAATCCAGAACGTATGCAAAGATAATGTGACAGTCGCGCATCATCGCCGTTACCGTGGGGGTTCCGGTGGAGCGGCCGTATCCCCGGTAATCGACGGGGAGAAAGTTGATCCCCTTTTGTACATAGAGGGGGCCGATCTCATCGTAGTCGGCGACGATCTCGCCGTTTCCGTGAAAAAAGAGGATCGTGGGGGCCTCCGTCCGCGCGTGGTGGAAACGGGCGCCGATGGTCACATGCTCGTCCACCGGTATCTGTATGTCGCGGGCAGTCTCTGCCGGTTTGAGGAAGCCGTCCTCCCGGCGAGGGTAGAAGAGAAAGCTCAGGATTTCAGGTCTGTCGAGTACCCGATAGTCGATCTGCGTAATGTCCACCATGATCCATCCCTCCTGCGTTACCCTACCACAACCCTACAAATCTTTTCCAGTCACTATTGCCGCACCGAGGTGCCCCTTTCCTCCCCTCTTCCAATTGTATTTTTTCCACTTTGGTGGTAATGCTCTCCCTGCACTAAAAATATCAATGAGAGGGATGGTAATTATGGAGTATCAATGGATTGAAGTCACGACGGAGGATCACGTCGCGACGGTGGCACTGAACAGGACGAAGAGCCTCAACGCCCTCAGCCTCGACTTCGCGAAGGAGATTACCGAGGTATTTACCGAACTCGGCACGATGAGCGATGTGTGGGTCATTATCCTGAAGAGCAACGCCCGGATCTTTTCCGCGGGCCTTGACCTGAAAGACGCCATATCACGGGGTCTGATCGGAAAACCGAAAAACATGTTGAACATCCCTATAGACGACCGGGTACTGTTCGACTGCTGTCATGTCATTGAGGATTGCAAAAAGCCGGTTATTGCCGCCATCCACGGGATGTGCGTCGGTGCGGGCCTCGACATCATTTCGTCATGCGACCTCCGCCTCTGCACCGAAGACGCGACGTTCACCCTCCGCGAAGCGCGGATCGGCATCGTCGCCGACATGGGAGTCCTCCAGCGACTCCCCTACATCATCGGTCAGGCCTTCACGCGGCAGATGGCCTACACGGCACGGTTCTTCACAGCCAGGGAGGTCGAGAGGATGGGGCTGGTGATCGACGTCTACCCGGATCAGGAGGCGTTGATGGCCGGAGCGAAGAAGCTGGCTGAGGAGATCAAGGAGAGCGCTCCCCTGGCGGTTCAGAATACCAAGGAGGTCCTCAACTACAGCCGGACGGCAACGGTCCGCGACGGGATAGCGCTGGCGGTCCACAAAAATATGATTCTCCTCACATCGAAGGATTGTGTGGAATCGATGACGGCCTTCGCTGAGAAGCGTAAGCCGAACTTCACGGGGGAATAAGAACGAGGGGTCTGCGTACCCGAGCGGCAGCATTACGATACCGGTCGGGTGGGGGTACGGCGGCCGATCCCCCAAAAAATTACTTGTATAAAATGAGGCTCCCTGTTAGGAATTTCGGACAAGTATCTCAGAGAGGGTTATCATGGAAAACATATCTGACGCCACCAAGCACTTCATTGATCTGAGACGGCACATGTGGATGGCCGGTATCGATTTGGACCTGCGCAGGCTTATCTGGCAGATAGCCGTGACAGGGAAATATATCTACTCCAAGATCCAGGAATCCAACAGGAAGCTGGCCGGCTGTGAAAATATCTACGGGGAGCAGCAGCTCGCCCTGGACATGAGTTCCGACGAAATCATCAAACACCAGCTCGAATTCTCAGGCTTCGTCAGCCATTATGCCTCCGAAGAGAGGGATTCCATAATCCAGGTGGGCAAGGGGAAAGAAAAGTACATCGTGACCGCGGACCCACTAGACGGCTCTTCCCTGGTGGACGCCAATCTCTCAATCGGGACTATTATCGGTATCCACGAGAGCTCCATTCTGGGAGGGGGGGACAAGAGCCTCGTCGCCGCCCTGTCTATAGTCTACGGGCCTCTGATCACTATAATCTATTCAGCGGGGAACGGAACCCATGAATTCGTCCTCAACAGGGAGGGGGAATATGTCCTCTCCGGGGAGAACATCACGCTCCAGGAGCGGGGGAACATACTGGGCGCCGGAGGACTCAGGAGAGACTGGACTCCGAAACACCTCGAATACATACGGCAGCTGGAAGATGAGGGGTACAAGGTGCGGTACAGCGGCGCGTTTATCTCCGATATCAACCATATCCTTATAAAGAGAG
>JAUSPK010000138.1 GCA_030655735.1 Syntrophales bacterium
TGTCGGTTCATCCAGGATATAGAGTGTTCCGGTGGTCAGGCGTTTGCCCAGCTCCCTCGCCAGCTTTATCCTCTGCGCTTCGCCCCCTGAGAAGGTTGTGGCGGACTGCCCCAGTTTGATATATCCGAGCCCCACATCAAAGAGGAGCTGGAGCTTTGATCGTATCGGGGGGATGTTGTCAAAGAAGGCAAGGCCCTGGTTGACCGTCATATCGAGGACTTGCGCTATGCTGTTCCCCTTGTAGTGTACCTCCAGGGTGTCTCTGTTGAATCTCTTCCCCTGGCAGGCATCGCAGGTTATGTAAACATCGGGGAGGAAATGCATCTCGATCTTCTTCATGCCCTCTCCCTGGCAAGCCTCGCACCGCCCCCCCCTGACATTGAAGCTGAAGCGTCCCGGTTTGTAGCCTCGCACCTTCGCCTCGGGGAGTTGACTGAAGAGGTCACGGATGTGGGTCAGGACCCCCGTGTAGGTGGCGGGGTTCGACCGGGGGGTACGCCCTATCGGTTGCTGATCCATGGTAATAACCCGCTCTATGCCACCGAAATCCCGTATCTTTCGTATCCTGCCCGATTTGCCACGGTACTTGTTCAACCTGCGCCGGAGCACCTTGTACAGGGTTTCGATCACCAGGGTGCTCTTCCCCGACCCGGACACGCCGGTCACGCAGGTGAATACACCGGTCGGGACCCGGATATCGATATCCTTGAGGTTGTTTTCCGATGCCCCCTCGATGATGATAAACCGGTCAGGGAGAGGCCTTCGATGTTCCGGGACTGGGATCGACAGTCTGCCCGAGAGATATTTCCCGGTGAGAGAGACATCCGATCTGCGGATCTCTTCGGGGGTTCCCTGAAAGATGATCTCCCCCCCGTGCACCCCCGCTCTTGGTCCGACATCTATAATGTCGTCCGCGCAGTTCATAATATCCGTGTCATGCTCGACGACGAGGACGGTATTCCCCATATCCCGCAGGCGTTTCAGCGTGGACACAAGCCGCATGCTGTCTCGCGGGTGAAGCCCTATCGTGGGCTCATCCAGGACGTAGAGGACGCCCACAAGGCCGGAGCCTATCTGTGTGGCAAGCCGAATGCGCTGCGCCTCCCCCCCCGAAAGGGTACCGGAGGAACGCGAAAGGCTCAGGTAATCCATCCCCACGTCGATCAGAAACTGCAGCCGCACCCCGATCTCCTTCCGTATCCTTTCCGAGATGAGGGCCTCGGTATGTGAAACGGAGAGGGTTTCAAAGAAGCGCATACATTCCCGAATCGATAATTGGCACACCTCGTCGATATTCTTTCCCCCCACCGTTACGGACAGGCTTTCCCTTTTCAGTCTCCCCCCCCCGCAGACGGGACAATTACTTATATTCATATACCGGGCGAGGTCCATCCTGGCATGGGCATCGCCGGAGCTATCCTCCCGGTACGAGGACTCCAGCTTTTCGAGGACGCCGGTGAAGCGCCGCTCGTAAAAGTTTCTCCTCCCTCTCCTGTCGAAATAAAACCCTATCTTTTCATCCCCCGAACCGTGCAACAGGACGTGCCGCACCCTATCGGGGAGTTTGTTGAAAGGGGTGTTTATGTCGAATCCGTAGTGGCTTGAGAGGGCCTCCAGCATCTGGTGGAAATAGACGGAATCCTTGTTCTCCCACGGAGCGATTGCCCCCTCCCGTATGGAGAGTCCAGGGTCGGGCACGATAAGATTTTCGTCGAAATATACCTGTGTCCCCAGCCCGCCGCACTCGTGACAGGCGCCATACGGGCTGTTAAAGGAAAACATCCGCGGGGCGAGTTCCGGCATGTTGATGCCGCATTCGGGGCAGGCGTAATTCTCACTGAACAGTATCTCTTCTCCATCAAGAATCTGTATGCCGACCAGTCCCTCCGAAAGGCCAAGGGCGATCTCCAGCGAATCCCGGAGTCGCTTTCCGATGCCGGCCCTGATGATCAGTCGATCAACCACCACCTCTATGTCATGTCGTTTATTTTTATCCGGCGCGATATCCTCGGTAAGGTCATGTATTGCTCCATCGACTCGCACGCGGGCAAAGCCCTCCTTGCGCAGCCTCTTTAGTTCATTTTGAAACTCCCCCTTCTTCCCCCTGGCGATGGGCGACATGACGTTGATCTTCGTGCCTTCAGGGAGGGCTTGTACCCTGTCCGCCATCATATCGAGGGTCTGTGCCTCAATCGGTTTTCCGCAGTTATAGCAGTGGGGTATTCCTACCCGGGCGAAGAGGAGGCGCAGATAATCGTATATCTCGGTTACCGTGCCGACCGTTGACCGGGGATTGCGGCTCGCGGTCCTCTGCTCGATGGCTATGGCGGGGGAGAGGCCCTCAATCGATTCGACCTCGGGCTTATCCATCTGGCCGATGAACTGACGCGCGTAGGTTGAGAGTGATTCCACGTACCTTCTCTGTCCTTCGGCGTATATGGTATCAAACGCGAGAGAAGACTTGCCGGAACCGGACACGCCGGTTATGACAACCAGTTTGTCTCTCGGGATGTCGAGATTGATGTTTTTTAAATTGTGCTGACTCGCACCCCGTATCTTTATATGATTCATATCTGATTTTGCTGGTTTTGAAACACCGCGATCGGTTACAACCGTATCTCGACGAAGGATTTCTCCCTCAGTTCTTTCAGCCACTCCTCGAACTTTTTCTGCACCTTCTCGTTTCCGATCTTCCAGATGATCTCTCCACGTACCTCTTCGACGGGCTTAATCCCGGCGCCCCTCCTGTCTATAATCTTGATGATGTGGAAGCCGACGGGAGATTCTATAACGTCGCTTATCTCCCCCCTCTTAAGGCTGAAGGCCACCGTATCCACCTTGGGGAACATCATCCCCTTTTCGACGAAGCCCAGATCGCCTCCTGATCCGGCGGCGGGACCCTGAGAGTGCGTGTCCACCATGAGATCGAATGATTCCCCATCTTTCAGTTTCTCCAGTATCCCTTCCGCCTGTGCCCGCAGTGTCTTGTAGACGCCCTCATCGGCATCCTTCGGCTTCACGAGGAGTATCTGTTGTATCCTGTTTGCCTCTTTGCCCTCATACTCGTCCCTGTGTTTGGCATAGTATTCTCCTATCTCCTCCTCGCCGACAGACACCTTGGATTTTACCGTTTTATCTATCACCTTCCCCTTTATGCGGCTTCTCCTGATTTCATCCTTGTACTCATCAAGCGTTGCACCCTCCGCGGCGAGGGTTTCCCTGAATTTCTCGACAGATATACCTTTATTCTTCAGCAGATCCTGCAGGGTCCTGTCCACCTCCTCATCCGTCACGACGACCTTCAGTTTCGCCGCCTCCTGATCAAGCAGCATGCGATCTATCAGCTGGTTCATGACCGCTATTCTGGCCTGGGCCGTCACCTCTTTCCTCTTTTCCTCGTCAGGGATCGTCTCAATCCTCTTCATAACCGGCTTGAGAGCGGTCTCCAGCTCGGAAAGAGTTATCACGTCATCATTCACAACGGCGACGATCCTGTCTTCAGAGGCGGCATAGAGCGCAGTCGAAAAGAAGATGAGAAAGATACCGGCGATAAAAAATATTTTTGATTTCATATACAATTCCCCCCGCATTATTCATAACTGATTTACGTTATCAGAATGTTCCCCGTTCTTCAATCCCCAGTTCTCCAAGAAGGTCTTTTGCCCGGTCGATAATGTCCTTCCCCTCGAGTCCCGGCATGGAAACGATCAGCCGGTTGTCGGGTGTGAACCTCACCCCCAGTGATTTCTCTCTCGAGAGGTCTATGATTCTTACAGGGTCCACGGGACTGTCTTCACGAAAAGCGATACACATCTCCGTACCGTTGTATTCCATCTTTTTCCCCAGTATCTTCCTGAGTCCGATCTTGATCCGTATGATATCCATAAGGGTGTCTAACTGGGGAGGAACAGTGCCGTAACAATCGGCGAGATCTTCCCTGATACCCGGCAGGTCATCTTCCGAAGAAACCATCGAGATCCTCTTGTATGTCATCAACCTGGTATGCATGTCCGCTATAAAGTCATCCGGTATGAATGCGGGTATGCCGAGGTGTATCTCGGGATCGATCGCCTCTTCGGTATGCCGCTCCCCCTTCAGTTCCCGTATGGTCTTTTCCATCAGCTCCGTATAGAGCTCGTAACCAATGGCGGATACGTGTCCGGATTGGGACACGCCCAGAACGCTTCCACCCCCCCGGATGGTCAGGTCGTGCGTCGCCACCTTGAACCCGGACCCCGGCTCCGAAAATTCCCGTGCTATAGAAAGTCTCTTCCTTGCATCGCGCGAAAGGGTCGACTCTTCGGGGATCAGGAGATACGCATACGCGTCCTCATTCCCCCGGCCGACCCGGCCCCTCAACTGGTAGAGCTGGGAGAGACCAAACCGGTCCGCGCGGTTGATGATTATGGTGTTGGTCGCCGGTATATCCACGCCGGAGCTTATGATCGTGGTACAGACGAGGACGTTGAAGTCCCTGCGAACGAATTCGACCATCATATCCTCAAGCTCCTTCGACTTCATCTGCCCGTGCGCCACGCCTATCTTTGCGTGGGGAATCAGTTTCCCGACCAGACGCGCGATACTGTGTATGGACCGAACCCTGTCATGGATAAAGAAGACCTGCCCCCCCCGCTCAAGTTCACGCTCGATTGCGGTTTTTATGAGATCCTCATCAAATTCGGATATGTGGACCTCAACCGGACGGCGTTCCTGCGGGGCGGTATCGATGACGGACAGATCCCGTATCCCGATGAGAGAGAGCTGCAGCGTTCTGGGTATGGGAGTCGCCGTCAGGGTCAGTACATCCACAAGTGCCCGGAGCTTTTTAAGTTTTTCCTTGTGTGCTACACCGAAACGCTGTTCCTCGTCGATAATCACCAGGCCCAGATCCTTGAAGCTGACATCCTTCTGCAGAAGCCGGTGTGTGCCGATAACGATATCCACAAGACCGCCCTGTATGTCCGCCACGATCCTTTTCTGCTGGGCGCTCGTCTTGTACCGGTTCAGGACCTCTATGCGGACGGGGTACTTTTCAAATCTTTTGGCAAATGTCCGGTAGTGCTGTTCCGCGAGGATGGTCGTGGGAACCAGGATCGCGACCTGCTTCCCATCCATAGACGCCCTGAAGGAGGCCCGGAGCATGATCTCCGTCTTTCCGAATCCGGCGTCGCCGCATACAAGCCGATCCATCGGTTTCGAGTCGCCCATGTCGTAGTAGACATCCTCAATAGCCCGTGCCTGATCGGGGGTCTCTTCAAACTCGAAGGAAGACGAGAATTCCTCATAGTCCCTGTCAGAGGGGGAAAAGCCGTGTCCGTTCATTACCTCCCTGGCGGCGTAGATCGAAACCAGTTCCTCGGCAATCGCCCGTACCGACTGCTTGACCTTTTTCTTGACCGTCTCCCAGGAGGTACCCCCAAGCTTGTCAACCTGCGGGATGTGGCCGTCGGGACCGATGTATCTCTGTATCTGGTTCAACCGGTCCACGGGGATATAGAGGCGGTCTTTATCCCTGTATTCCAGGAGCAGAAAGTCACCTTCCGTGCCGCCGAATGTCAACCGCTCGAGCCCCCGATACAGACCGATACCGTGATCCACATGGACAACAGCATCTCCCTTTTCCAGCTCTCCGAACGACTTGAGAAAGTATCCCTCCCGGGCACGGGTCCTGCGTCTTCTGCTGGTTTTCCTCCCGAATATCTCTTCCTCGCTGACAACGACCGTCCTGAGACCGGGATATGAAAATCCCCTGGTTATCTTTCCCTCCCTGAGAATGAGGCCTCCCCCCTCCATATCCGCAAGATCGGAGAGAAAGGGACTGTCCGACCGGCGAACGGGGAGGGAATATCCCTCCAGGAGATGCTCCATCTTCTGGAGGTTCCCCTCCGTGCAGAGGAAGCTCACCAGCGCTCCTTCACCGATCCATAACCTGATCCTATCCGCGAGGGGGGCAAGGAGGCCCTCTTCCTCTGCGTGGCGATCAGGATCGGTCTTCAGGTCTATCTGCTCCATCTCAAAGGGGATCGGGCTTTCGGCCTGCAGCCGCTCGAAGTATATCTTCTGGAGGTCTTCGCACCTCCGGGAGATATCGTCCCACGATGTCAGGAAAAGATCCTTTTCGAGAAAAAACCTCCCTTCATCTTCGGCCTTCCGGGCAACCCTGTCCGCGTCGTTTATGGTCTCCTCTGCGGCCTTTTCCATAACTCCGGGACTTTCACAGATTATCAATGTGTCTCCGGAAAGATACTCAAAGAGGGTATTCAGACCGTTCGTTCCGTCTCCGGCATCCAGATCCCCGTAAAACAGCGGGAGGAACTGCGGATTCGCCAGGGAGAGCAGGTCATTCTCGAGGGTGTCGACGAGCCGGTCCCTTCGTGCATGTGAGGTTCCCGATTCATTCAGCCGGGCCCTCAGGTTCCTCAGCGCCCGCCTCTTCGATTCCTCGGACAGGATTACCTCTCCCGCCGGAGGCAGGACAAGATCAACAACCTCCCTTACGGATCTCTGCGTCGCGGGATCAAACTCCCTTATTGATTCTATCTCGTCACCGGCAAATTCCATTCGGAAAGGGGAGGGGCACGATGAAGGGAAGATATCGACAATATATCCCCTCAGGCTGAATTCCCCCGCTTTTTCCACCAGAGGGACCCTCTGGTACCCGCCTTGGATCAGCTTCTCCGCCAGCCGGTCCCGGTCCTTGAAGTCTCCGATGGAAATGGTCTCGATATAACCCTCGAAGATCCCTGCCGGCGCGACCTTCTGCATCAGGGCGCTCAATGGGGCAACCACTATGGCCGGTCTTCCCGACAGGATGCTCGACAAAACGCCCGCCCGCCCCGTGGCGATTTCATTCTGCCGGGAGAGGGTGTCGTCCGGGGGGACGATCTCCCACGGGGGGAAGAGTAGGGCATTCTCTCCTCCGAGAAAGAAGGAAAAATCACGAAAGGCATCGAGGGCCTCCCCCTTGGAGGGGGTTATGAAGAGGATTGTTTTTTTTGTGTTTCTGAAAAGGAGGGAGGCGATAAAGGCCTTCGCTGACCCCCGAAGGCCGCAGATATCCACCTGATCGTCCCCCCGATGGATCTTGTCGATGAGTGCGCGGAGGGAAGAATCCGAAAATGACGTATCTTTGTATATTCGTTTTCTCACGCAAAAAGTCTGCTTCTACACTATCTCGATGCCTCCAGCATCCTGCTCAGGGCGAGGCCTGCCGGTACCCGTATATCTTCGGGCACCTGTATCACGTGCTTCATCTCCAGCAGAGAGCTGAGGATGTCATCAAGGGTCATACGCTTCATATCCAGGCAGATCAGATGATCAGACGCGGGGATAAATGTCTTGCCGGGACTCTCCTTTTTCAACTGGTGCATAATTCCCTGCTCCGTCCCGATAATGACCTTCTGCGCCTCGGTCTGGCGGGCAAATTTCAGGATTCCCCCTGTGCTCCCGACAAAATCCGCCATTTCGATGACCTCCGGGCGGCATTCGGGATGAACGGCGACAGGGGCACCGGGATGTGCCTCTTTCACCTTTTGCACCTCGTCCGGCAGCAGGTTATTGTGCACATAACAGAACCCCTTCCACGGGATGATCTCCTTTTCGGTAAACCGCGCGGTATACCGCGCAAGGTTCCCGTCAGGGACCATGAGGACGGTGTCCGCGTCAAGGCTGCCCACTATGCGCACGGCATTGGCGGAGGTGCAGCATATGTCGCTGTGGGCCTTGATTTCCGCCGTTGAATTGACGTATGTCACCACCTTAGTGCCCGGATGCTCCGCCTTTGCCTGTTGCAGTTCTTCAACGGTAATCTTGTCTGCGAGGGGGCATCCCACGTCGAGGCGGGGGAGGAGGACCGTCTTGTCCGGCGACAGGATAGCAGCGCTCTCCGCCATGAATCGTACCCCTGCGAAGACGATAACATCCGCCGTTGTCTCAGCCGCCTCGATGCTCAGGGCCAGCGAGTCACCCAATATGTCCGCGATGTCCTGAATCTCGTCGCGCTGGTAGTAGTGGGCCAGCAGGATGGCGTTCTTGTCATCGAGCAGCCTTCTGATCTTTTTCTGTGTCTCTATCATGCCCATATTGTTTCCCCTTCGTGGGGGGGATGCCTGCCCACAAATAAAGGGGTTGAATATACCATAGATCATATTTATTCAAGGCAGAAATATTGACAAGGATACGGGTTTAATATACTAAGGGCCTTTTACACACAGCTTCGAGACGGCCTTTATTCCCCGGAGCCAAGGAGTTACACCATGCTTACGGTCAAAGAGGCGTTGGACCACATTCTCGATTCCATCGTTCCCCTCGGTCTTGAGAAGACGGATATCCTGAGCGCCCTGGGAAGGGTTATCGGAGAGGATATCCATGCCCCCCGCGACATTCCCCCGAAAGACAACTCGGCGATGGACGGCTACGCGGTGAGATCGAAAGAGACGGCTGGTGCCGGCGCCGAATCTCCTGCCATTTTTAATATTATCGAGGACATACCGGCCGGGCATATTCCCCGAAAGACGGTAGGGCCCGGCGAGGCGGCGCGGATTATGACGGGTGCTCCCATACCGGAGGGGGCCGACGCCGTTGTGAAGGTGGAGGAGACTGCGTGCGATGACGCCGGTGTGCGGATATGCGCGGTGGCAGCAAAGGGTCAAAATATCAGATATGCCGGAGAAGATGTCAAGACGGGGGATCTGGTTATACGCGCGGGGACGATTCTGAGACCCGCGGAGACCGGGATGCTGGCCGCCCTCGGGCGCTCCTTCGTAAAGGTGTATCGAAGGCCCCTGGTGGCTCTCATATCCACCGGCGACGAGTTGGTGGATATCGATGACGCGGCGTCAACCGGAAAGATTGTAAACAGCAACAGCTATTCCCTCGCGGCGCAGGTGATGGAATGCGGGGGTATACCGCTTCAACTTGGTATCGCAAAGGATACCAAAGAGGCCTTGACCGAAAAGTTCGAGGCCGCCCTCCGGGCCGATATCATCGTATCGTCGGCCGGGGTATCGGTCGGGGATTACGATTTCGTAAAAGACGTCATGGAGGATATGGGTATCGGCGTTGAACTCTGGCAGGTGGCACAGCGCCCCGGCAAGCCCATGACCTTCGGTTCCAAAGAGGGCAAGCCGGTCTTCGGGCTTCCCGGCAACCCGGTGTCGTCGATGATCACCTTTGAACAGTACGTCCGGCCTGCGATACTGAAGATGACCGGGCATGAGAATATCTTTCGCAGAACCATACGGGCAACCCTGACCCATGACATACAGAAGAAGAAGGGGCTCCGATATTTCTTGAGGTCCCGGGTGAGGAGTCAGGGAGACGGCTTTGTCGTGGAGATTACCGGGGAACAGGGCTCCGGCATCCTGAGCTCCATGGTCCTTGCAAACGGTATCATGGTTATCCCTGAGGATGCCGATCTCGTGAAGGCGGGGAGTGAGGTCATGGTGCAGCTCCTCGACAACTCTCAAAACTTCACGAAAGACCCGGAATATCTGAGCGATTGACAGCCGGCAGGGAAAAAGATAGAAACAGATCAAAGGTTCGCGCGGAAGTGCCAAGGTCACTGGTGGGCCTCCCGGACTTCAAATCCGGTGTGGGGCGCTAGAACCGTCCCAGGTGGGTTCGATTCCCATGCACTTCCGCCATTTATTGTCCAAAGCAATCCAAAGAAGTATAAAAAGCCTTGATTAGTGAGGGCTTATTATTATCATCTGTCCAAAGCAATCCAATATAATCTATTTACATCTTGTGTTTTTGGGGGTATAATTTTATGAAAGTACCCCCAAAAATATTTGGATACCCCCAAAAATGAGGTGAAGCAATGCCCAAAAGGATCATTCCTCTTTCTGATGTTAAGGTTAGAAATGCCAAACCACGAGATAAGGCTTACAAACTTTCCGATGGAGGCGGTTTATATC